>JBHJOH010000075.1:0-12443 GCA_050329955.1 Acidimicrobiia bacterium
CTGGTGGTCCCCGACGATCTGGCGGCAGCCCTGGCCACCAATCCGCAGGCACAAACCACCTTCGAGGGCTTCGCAGCGTCGGCCAAACAGCTCTACCTGTGGTGGATCAAGTCGGCCAAGCGTCCCGAGACCCGGGCACAGCGCATCGCCGACACGGTGTGGCTGGTCGAGCGGGGCATCAAACAGCCTGGACGAGTGGCTCAGTAGCCGAGGCCCGGGTCCACCACCCCGACCAGAGACTCACCTCGCCGGTGTCGTTCGAGGTTGGCGAGGAAGGCGGCGACCACGTCCTCGCATCGACTCCAGGCGGCGGTGTGCGACGTGATCACCAGCCCCGGGACATCCCACAGCGGATCGCCCTCCGGCAGCGGCTCCACCGGCAGCACGTCGAGCACGGCCCGCGCCAGATGCCCCGACGAAAGCGCCTCGACCACGGCCGCGGTGTCGACCGTCGCCCCCCGCCCCACGTTGATGAACACCGCACCCGGCCGAAGCCTTTGCAGGAGTGACAGATCCACCAGGCTTCGGGTGTCCGGAGTCGAGGGGAGGATCGCCACCAGGTGGTCGAGGCCCTCGGCGAACGCCATACGATCGCTCATCACCCGATCGAACCCTACGGCCGCCGTTCCCGACCGACTGAACCCGATCACCTCCATCCCGAAGGCTCGCGCCGCCTGCGCCACGGCCGACCCGATCGAGCCGGTCCCCATGATCCCGAGGGTTGCGCCCACCAGCAGCGTTGGTTGGGTCTCGTCCCAGCTGCGGTCGGCCATCCGTTCGGAGACTCGCTGGGCTTGGCCCAACAGGTGCCCCAGCACGAACTCGCGCATCTGTGCTCCGAAGATGCCTTTGACGGCGGTGACCGTCACACCCGGCGGAACACCCGCCGCCATCAGTGCGTCGACGCCCGCCCAGGTGGACTGGACCCAGCGCAGCGACGGTAGCCGTTCGACGGCCGCTGCCGCCAGCACCGGACTGGCCAGCAGGATGGCGCCATCGACAACGGCTCCCGGGTCGGCGGTTCCGACCGCCTCGACCCCGGCGTCCGCCAGAAGGTCCAGATACCGCTCGAAGTCCTCTTCGAGCACCATCACCTCAGTCATCGATGAGTCCTTCGCACCGGAACCATGCCACCAGCCGCCCCAACAGGTCTTCGGCACTGGTGTAGGACACGCCGAGCCGAAGCTCGGCCTTGGAACCGTCGTAGGTGTGCCCGTGGCGCAGCGTTCGCACCATTTCCCTGCACACGGCAGGGTGCCGTCGGGCAACCCTCGCCACGCCCTCGACGGCGGCGCCACCGACCGACGCCATCCAGCCGGGAAGGAAACGCACCGGCAGCCTGCGTCCGAGTGCCGACTCCAGCAGTGCAACCGCCTCGGGCATCGTCAAGCTGAACGAGTTGAGGACGTAACGCTCCCCCGGCACCCCGCGCGCGGCGGCGGCGATGTGGCCGCGGGCACAATCGTCGATGTCGACGATGGAAAGGCGGGTGTCCACCAGGAACGGCAGCTTGCCCCGCGCCAGATCGAGGATGATCTTGCCGGTGCCCGACGCGCGACCCGGCCCCTGGACCGAGGATGGATTGACCGAGACGACATCGATCCCGGTTTCGGCCATCACCGCCAGCTCGGCCAGATGCTTCGATCGTTCGTACTCCGACAGGTACCAGCCCCGATGCGGGACGGTCTCGGTGCCGACCACGCCCTTCGCCTCGCCGAGAGTGGCAGCTGAAGAGGTGTAGACCACCCGCCGCACCCCGGCCGATCGGGCAGCCCGGATCACGTTCAGCGACCCCTCCACGTTGGCGACCACCATCCCCGAAGAGTCCGACGCGCACATCTGGTTGATTCCGGCCACGTGATAGACGACGTCCACGCCATCGACGGCGCCGTCCACGGCCGGACGATCGAGGATGTCACCCCGCACCGGACGGGCACCGAGACCGCCCAGAATCTCGTCGGAGGCGCCGGTGCGGCTGAGGGCACGGACGTCGGTGCCGTCCGCCACCAGATGCCGGATGATGGCGCTTCCCACCACGCCCGAGCCCCCTGTGACGAGCACCGCCATGTCAGGTGGGTGCGCTCGACCGGGCGCCGCGTACGGCCTCCCAGAACCCGGCGAGGTATTGCCATGCCGACACGATGGTGAGCACGACCGCTATCAACATCAGCCACTGATCGAAGTAGAGCCCACCGAAGGGGTCGCCGAAGCGAATGAATGCGAACCCGATCGCCACGAACTGGGAGGTCGCCTTGATCTTGCCCCACTGCGACGGCCGGACAGTGCCCCCGCCGAGGGCGACCAACCCCCGCAGCGCCATGACCACGAACTCCCGCATCATGATGATGAGCGCCGCCCAGATCGAGACGCGGTCGATGGCGACCAGCGCCAACAGACTCCCGGTGACCAGCAGCTTGTCGGCAGTGGTGTCGAGGAAAGCGCCCAGCGTGGAGGTCACGTTCCATTTCCGGGCCAGGTAGCCGTCGAAGAAGTCGGTGACGGCGGCGATGGTGAACAGCACACAGGCGGCCACCAACTGGCGCGACTCGTTCCCCTCACCCACGGTGAGGGCCATGACAACCGGGACCAGGGCGATCCGGCTGAGCGCCAGCAGATCGGGGACGGAGATGGCTCGTTCCTCGTGTTCTGGTGCCAGGTGACCTGGCAGCAACCTGGCGATCATACCTTTGTGCCGGGCGGGTCGGCAGTCGACGGATTTGGTGGTCCACCAATCGATTGTGCGGGTTTGGGTGTGATCGGGGCACCGGTAGCCTCGCTTGCATGACCTCATCGTTGCCCACGTGGACCCGTGCCGACTCGGTGAGCCGCCTCGACGGCGACTTCGATGTGTTGGTGGTGGGCGGTGGTATCACCGGCTCCGGTGCCGCCCTCGACCTGGCGGGCCGGGGCCTGTCAGTGGCGCTGGTCGAGCAGGCCGACTTCGCCCAGGGGACCTCGTCGCGGTCCACCAAGCTGTTCCACGGCGGTATCCGCTACCTTCCCCAGTTCCACTTCAACCTGGTGTCAGAGGGCCTGCGGGAACAGAAGGTGCTGGCCCGGATCGCCGATTTCCTGTACGAACCACTCGAGTTCGTGCTTCCCCTCTACGAGCAGTACGCCTTCGCCGACGCCCCCGCCTGGGCGGCGAAAGGATGGAAGGCACCGCTCGCCCTGCGGGCCGGCCTCACCCTCTACGACGTGTTGGGCGGCGTGGGCCGCCCCGGCGACCACCATCGCCGGATCGACGCCGACGAGCTGCGCCGCCTGATGCCTTCGGTACGACCAGAGGGACTGAAAGGCGGTTTCGTCTACTCGGACGCCCAAACCGATGATGCCCGACTGGTGGTGACCGTGCTCAAGACGGCGGTGCGACGCTACGGGGCCGTTGCCGCCGGACGGATGCGGGTCGACACCATCGAGCCGCTCTCCACCGGGTTCCGGGCCGGGGTCACCGACCTCGAGAGCGGTGAGCAGGTCACGGTGAAGGCACGCGCTGTTCTGGCCGCCACCGGGGCGTTCACACCGCCCGGACTCACCACCGGAGCTCCCACCATCAAACTGGTGATGAGCAAGGGCACCCACCTGCTGGTCGGCGCCGACCGGCTCGGGCTGGACGGTCGAGCGCTGGTACTTCCCGAAACCGACGATGGTCGGGTTCTGTTCATCGTCCCCTGGCTGGGACACTCGATGATCGGCACCACCGACACCGAATACACCGACGACCCCACCCATCCCGTCGCCCGCGACGAGGACGTCGACTACCTGATTCGCCACGTCGAGCGTTACCTGGAGGTCGATGACCTGGAGCCGATCTCGGCCTTCGCCGGGTTGCGCGCCCTGGCCGACACCGGTGCCGGCTCCACCGCCAAGGCGTCGCGCGAGCACATGATCTCAGAGCCCATCCCCGGATACGTGCAGGTTGCGGGCGGAAAGCTCACCACCTACCGCCGCATCGCAGCCGAGGCCTCCGACCGGGTCACGAAGGCGTTGGGCAGCGACGCCCGCTCCCGTACCGCCGAGACCCCGCTGGTCGGGGCCGGAGGTGATCCCGGGCCGCTCCGTGTCCGGCTGAAGAGTGTGGGCGTCCCCGAGTCGGCCATCAACCCGACCATCAGCCGGTTCGGCACCGAGGTCGAGGGCATCGCCCGTTTTGTCGAGGCAGACCCCTTCCTCGCCACCGCCCTCGGCGACGGCCGCAGCACCCTGGCCGACGTCGTCTACGCCGTTCGGCACGAGGCCGCCACCAACCTCACCGACGTCACTCTCCGCCGCACCCACCTCGCCTGGTTCACCACCGACCATGCCCGTCGTGACGCCCCCCGCCTCGCCGCCGTGATGGCGAGCGAGCTCGGGTGGGATGCCGCCCGGGTGGAACGCGAGCTCGCCGAACACGAGCAGGAGCTGGTGGCCGAAGGGCTGTAGCTCGGGGAAGGAGGGCGAGCGTCGGTTCGCGTAGCGCCACCCAGCGGCGACGAGATGCGATACCGTGAGGCGTGGCCTGCTGGGCCCCGACAAGGAGTCGTCGTGATCACCATCGACAGGGCCTCGAAGTCGCTCCGGTACTTCGACAGTGGTGGCGAAGGTCCGGTGGTCGTCCTGCTTGGCGGCGTGATGACCGGACCTGTGGGACGGTGTCGTCGGACGCCTTGGCGGCCGGTACCGCTGCATCGTGCCTGAGTTGCCGTTCGGTGGACACCAGCAGCCGCTGCCCGACCACGCAGACCTCACGTTGCCGGGGGTGGTCAGCCTGATCGTCGAGTTCCTCGTCGAACTCGACCTGCATGACGTCACATTGGTGTCGAACGACTGGGGCGGCGCCCAGCTGGTCGTACATCCCGGTGGCTCCGATCGGGTGGCCAACCTCGCGCTCGTGTCATGTGAGGCGTTCGACAACTACCCGCCCGGTGTCCCGGGGCGATTGTTGTGCCTCCTGGCGGCGTTGCCGGGTGGCGTGTTCCTGACATCGCAACTGCTCCGGCCACGCATCCTCCGGAACCTGCCGATCACGTTCGGCAACATGTCGCTCGGGGGAGTCCCCAACGAGCAGATGATGCGCTGGCTCGAGCCCCTCCGCCACCAGCGCGGCATCCGCCGCGACCTCGAGGAGTATCTCCGCGCCGTGCCCACGCCGGCGCAACTGATGGAGTGGGCCGAGGGGCAGCGCTCGTTCGGTGGCTCCGTGCTGATCGTGTGGGCTCGTGATGACAAGCTGATGCCGCCCCGCCACGCAGAGTTGCTGGCCGGGCACTTCACAGACGCCCGCCTCCGATGGGTGGACGACAGCCGCACCTTGATACCGATCGACCAGCCCGACCGGTTGGCCGACCACCTCATCGAGTTCCTCGACCAGGTGTACCCCCAGGGCGGCTCTCTCAGCTGTGAAGCCTGATCTTGTCGAAGGCCTTGTCGACCTGTCTCGCATCGCCTGCGGCGAGAAACCCGGCAATCGACAGGTCCGCGGTATCGCGCCGGGCGACGACGGCCCGATTGTCGGCGTCGTTCATCGTTGCGAACATCTCATCGGTGTAGACACTGACGAGAAGTCCCCGGCTCAGCGAACGATCGAAACTCCTGCGCACCTCTGCCCTGTCGCCGCCGAAGGCTCTCACCGGATGAGCCAGCATGGGCGGGTAACGCCGACCGGACTTGTCTACGTAGGACTCGCCGATCAACTCCGGCGCTGCTGTTCCCAGCCCGCTGGTCAAGAACGCCACGACGTTGAGTTCTTGCCATGGAGCAAGGCCCGAGCGAACCGCCACCGCGATCTTCCAGTTCGTCACCGCACGGTTGGCTAACTGAACTGCACTCACAACGCGTGCCCATCGGTCGTATCGACATGATCGGGAACCGTTCCAGAGTCAGCGTCGCCGGTCGACAGCGTCCCGGTTGGTTCGAACATGAGGATCGATGCGCCCGGCGAGGAAGGCTTGTGCTCGGTGCCCTTCGGCACCACGAACACATCTCCCTTGGTGAGGAGCACGGATGTCGTCGCCCGCCGGCTTCGACTCCTACTGGACGAGCCAACCGAGCCCCACGTGACACTCGATTCCGCGGCCCTCCAGCTCGGCCGATCCAAGGCCCACCTCATTCGAAGCTTCACGGCCCGGTACGGCATCGCGCCGCACTCATACCTGATCGGCAAGCGGGTCGAAGCGGCGAGAAGGCTCCTCCTGGACGGAGTGGGCCCGGCCGAGGTCGCCGCAATGGTCGGCTTCTACGATCAGGAACACCTCACGCGGCACTTCAAACGGCATACGTCGGTTCCCCCGGCCAGCTACGCGGCCAGCCATTGCGGACCTGGAGTGCGGCTTCGACGATCCGAGTGAGTGGCCGGGCCGCGGCAGACAGGGTGCAGGGCCCCGGATCACGTCATCAGTCCACCAGCAACCCGTCCAAACGTTCGTACCCCTGCACGACCCCTTCCTCCATCCCGGAAGCAACGAAGGCGTCGCGCCCTTCGAACGTGTCGACCAACGACGTCGCCACCAGGCGGGTGCGGCCGCCGCCGATGTCTTCGAAGGCGAGCTTCTCGAGCGCCACGCCTTCGGGCATGCCCTCCCAGGTGAAGGTCTGGACGATGAGCTGGTCGGCGACCACGTCGTGGAAGCAGCCCCGGAACCAGTACTCGTTGCCATCGCTCTCCATGACGTAGCGGTAGGAGCCGCCGGTTCGGCAATCGAAGTAGTCGTAGCGCATGCTGTGTCGGTCGGGACCGTTCCACTGCCGGAACAGTTCCGGGTCGGTGTGGGCACGGAACACCTTGGCGGACGGGGCGTCGAACTCCCGGATGATCCTCACCAGTGGGACCTGCGGGTCGGATTCGATCTGGGTCTGGTTCATGACATCTCTCCTTGTGCCTCGTCGGGCGACTCGTCGGGCATCTCGGCGAGCACGGAGTCGAGGCGGCTGAACCGCTCCTCCGCCTGGCGCCGATAGCGTTCGATCCACTTGCTCATGAGGTCGAAGACCTCCGCTTCGAGGTGCACAGGCCGCCGCTGGGCGTCGCGTCGTTTCGTCACCAACCCGGCGTCCTCCAGCACCCGGAGATGCTTGGAGACCGCCTGCAGGCTCATGTCGTAGGGCTCGGCCAGCTCGTTCACGGTGGCATCACCTTCGGTGAGCCGGGCGACCATGTCACGTCTGGTCGGATCGGCCAGCGCCGAGAACATCATCGACAACGGATCAGCCGCCATGCACCATCACTCCATCACTCCATCACTCCATCACTCCATTACTCAACCAGCTGGTTGATGTGAGCGTACCCGAGTCGAATCACGTAGTCAACCGAGCGGTTGATTACGCGAACGTGGCGTGGCACAAGGCCGGCGGCAGAACACGGATATCGAACGGCTCCCGGCTTCCGGCCTCCGGCCTCCTGCCTGGGATTTCCTCTGCCTCCCCCGTCACACCCAGTCGAGCGTGCGCTGGACGGCCTGCTGCCAGCGGCCGTACAAGCGCGCACGGTCGTCATCGGCCATGGAGGGCGTCCACCGTTCGTTCTCGCCCCAGTTGGCCCGCAACTCGTCGAGCGAACCCCACACACCGGTGGCGAGACCGGCGGCGTAGGCGGCGCCGAGGGCGGTGGTCTCGGCGACCTCGGGCCGCACCACCGGAACACCCAGGATGTCGGCCTGGAACTGCATCAGCAGCTCGTTGGCGATCATGCCCCCGTCGACCCGCAGTTCGGTCAGGTCGACCCCCGAGTCGGCGTTCATGGCGTCGAGCACCTCCCGGGTTTGGAAGGCGGTCGCCTCGAGGGCGGCCCGGGCGATGTGACCCTTGGTGGCGAAGCCGGTGAGGCCCGCCACCACTCCCCTGGCGTCGGATCGCCAGTGCGGGGCGAACAGCCCGGAGAAGGCAGGGACGAAGTAGACGTCGCCGTTGTTTTCCACCGAGCCCGCCAGCGCCTCCACCTCGGCCGACTCGCTGATGATGCCCAGATTGTCGCGCAGCCATTGCACCAGCGCTCCGGCGATGGCGATCGAGCCCTCCAGAGCGTAGACGGGCGCCTGTTCGGCGATCTGGTATCCCACGGTGGTCAACAGGCCATTGCGGGAGTGGATCAGTTCGGTGCCGGTGTTGAGGAGCATGAAGCACCCGGTTCCGTAGGTGTTCTTGGCTTCGCCCGGGGCGAAGCAGGTCTGACCGAACAGCGCCGCCTGCTGGTCGCCCAGGATGCCGGCGATGGGGACGCCGGCCAACGGACCGGTGCCTTCGGCGATCCGACCGACCGAGGGCACGATGTCGGGGAGCATCGAGCGCGGCACCCCGATCTGCTCGCACAGGTCGTCATCCCACTCCAGGGTGGCGAGGTCCATGAGCAGGGTGCGGGAGGCATTGGTGACATCGGTGACGTGGGCCTCGCCCCGGGTCAGCTGCCACACCACCCACGAGTCCATCGTTCCGAACGCAAGCTCCCCGGCACCCGCACGGGCCCGCATATCGGATCGTTCATCGAGCATCCAGCGCACCTTCGGACCCGAGAAGTAGGTGGCCAGCGGGAGGCCGGTCTGCGCCCGGAAGCGGTCGGGTCCCGCCCCGAGGGCCAGGCGGCGGCACAGGTCATCGGTGCGGGTGTCCTGCCAGACGATGGCGTTTTCCATTGGGCGCCCCGTCGTACGATCCCACACCACTGCGGTCTCGCGCTGGTTGGTGATGCCCACCGCCGCCAGATCGGCACCGGTGACACCCGCCTTGGCCAGCGCACCGGCGATCACCTGCCACATGCGCTCGGTGATCTCCTCGGGATCGTGCTCGACCCAACCCGGCTGCGGAAAGATCTGACGGTGCTCACGTTGGTCGACGGCAACCACCCGACCGGCGTGATCGAAGATCATGAATCTGGTGCTGGTGGTGCCCTGGTCGAGGGCGCCGATGAGATCTCTGGGCATGGTGACCCGACCCTAGTGGGCACCCCATCACCCCGGTATCGCAGCAGGCGGTTTACCGTCGCGGGCGTGAAACGGATAGTGGGGCTCGACGTGGCGAGGGCAGTGGCCATGGTCGGAATGGTGATTGCCCACTACGTGGAGCAGGATGCGGCGACTGGCCTCGGAGGCACCGTCCGGGACTTCGTCGACGGCCGGGCAATGCCGCTGTTCGTGCTGCTGGGCGGCATCGGGGTGACACTGCTCATCTCCCGCTCAGAAAGCCCCGACCTGGCGCTCCTCACCAGAGCGCTCATCCTCTTCCCGCTCGGGTTGGCACTGCAGGAGGCGACCACCGACATCGCCATCATCCTCCAGTACTACTCGGTCTTCTTCCTGCTCGCCATCGGGCTGCGCCGACTCCCCGCCGCCGCACTGCTGCCGGCGGCCGTCGTGATGATGATCACCGGCGCGTTCACCAATCAGATCCTCTCGCCGCCGACGCTGCCGTCGTATGGAGGCTGGGAGGGGCTCGGGTCGCTGGCCGACCCGGGCCTGTGGTGGGCGATCCTGGTGAACGGGTACTACCCGTTCCTCCCGGCCGGCGCCTTCTTCATCGTCGGCATGTGGCTGGGCCGGCAGCGACTCGGCGACATCGCCCTCCCGCTGGTGTGGGCCGGAACGGCCCTGGCCCTGATCGGGTCATGGATCGGCGCCTTCATCGGCGAACAGGTTGGAGCCCTCCCCGACGACACCACCGCCGACGGCTTCCGATGGCAGGCACTCTTCGACGCCACCGGTCACTCCGAGATGCCGGCCTGGGTGATCGGGGCCACCGGCACGGCACTCGTCGTGATCGGCGTTTCGATCCTCGCCACCCAACGATGGCAGCTCCGGCCACTGGTGGTACTGGGGCAGATGGCCCTCACCTTCTACGTTTTCCAGGCGGTGGTGATCAATTGGACGCCGCCCCGGCCCGAGACAACCACCGGCGAGGAGTATCTGCTGGCTGCCGGCCTCACGATCGGCTTCCTGGTCTTCGCCTTCGGATGGGTCACGTTCGTGGCGAGACGCGGACCTCTGGAGCTGATGCTTCGGGCAGGCACTCCCTCGAGACGACAGCTCTCCCGGAGCCCTGGCTGACGTCGTTCTCGTCGCCAGATGGCATCACCGGCTCCCACCCCGCACCGTTCTGGGGACAAAAACGACCGCTTCAAGGTCGATTCTGTCCCCAATTGGAGAGAGGGAGGTTTCCGGTCACAGCTCGGCGAACAGGTCGACGGGGTTGCCGTCAGGATCATGCACCGTGGCGTCGCGCTGTCCCCAGGGGGCGTCGAAGGGATCGACGTGGCTGGGATGCCCGCCGGCGACGAGAGCGGCAAGGGTGGCATCGACGTCGGCCGGTGAATCACACACGAACGCCAGGGCGATGCGATGGCCGCCACTGGCCGGCTCCCACTCCGAGAAGCTCCGCACGATGTCGACGGTGTCGAACATCATGCGGATGCCGCCGGGGAGTATTCCCTCCACATGGCCCTCACCGTCCTCAGGGAGATCGACCCCCACCATGCGATAGAACGCCAGCGATGCCGCCATATCCGTGACGACCAGACCAAACGCATCGAACCGAGCCACGATCCGACTCCTTCTTCAGCGGAGCACAACCCAAACGAGACTACCGGGCGATCCGGACCACGGACGATGCTGATTCGTCCTGCGTCCTGGTCCCGACGCTCACTCGGGGCGCCGATGCGCCGCCATCTCCTGGGCCCGCGGGGGATCGGTCAGCCACTTCTCGACCACGTCGGCGGCATCTTCCACCTGGAGGTCGACCTCGCCGCGCTGTTCCTTGGAGAAGCGTTCGAGGACGTACTTGGCGGGATCCTGGCGCCCGGGCGGGCGCCCGACACCCATCTTGAGGCGAGAGAAATCGCGGGTGCCGAGCGAGCGTTCCATGCTCTTGAGACCGTTGTGACCACCCATCCCCCCACCGACCTGCAGGCGGAGACGGCCGAAGTCGAGGTCGATGTCGTCGTGGATGACGAGAACGTCGGCCAGCTCGGTCTTGTGATAGTCGAGGGCTGCCTTGACGGGACCGCCCGACTCGTTCATGAATGACATGGGGGCGACCAGCATGAGCCGCTGGTCGCCCACCCTGATGTCGGAGAGCTCGCATCGAACCCGGAGCGGCCCCCGCTTGAAGCGGCCGCCGTGACGACGCGCCAGTGCCAGGAGAACTTCCGCTCCCACGTTGTGACGGGTGCCCTCGTAATCGGACCCCGGGTTGCGGAGGCCGACGATGAGCTTCACGCCGGCGTCACTGGCCCGAATCGCCCTCAGAAGATGCCTCATCCGCCTCTTCGCCGGTATCGCCCTCGGCGGATTCGCCCGTCTCTTCGCCTTCGACGCCTTCGCCCAGATCGAGACCGCGCGGTGCGAGCACGGTGGCGACGACTTCATCGGGATCGTCGAGATACTCGACACCGGCGATGGCGGGCAGATCGGCCACCCGCAGCGACTCACCGAGCCCGAGGTTCGACACGTCGAGTTCGATCCCCGAAGGAATCGAGGTGGGGAGAGCCGAGACCTGGGCGGTGGTGAACTGGTGTGTGAGCACCCCGCCTTCCTTGACACCCGGCGCATCGCCCACCAGGTGAATGGTGACGTCGGCCGTGGTGGTCTCGGTGAGTGAGATCTTGAGGAAGTCGACGTGCCGGATGAGGTTGCGAAACGGATGCCGCTCGATCACCTTGGGCATCGTGACGTGCTTCTCGGAGCCGACCTCGAGGGTGATGATGGCGTTACCGCCCGAATGCTGGATGATGCTCATCAGGTCGTGATGATCGACCGTCACGTTGACGGGTTCGGTGCCACGCCCGTACATGATGGCGGGCACTCCGCCGGCGCGGCGAATGCGATTGGATTCGCGGCTCCCGGTGACGCGGCCGGTCTCGGCGCGCAACGTGATCTGCTCGGACATGACTGGAAACTCCTCAGCGGGGAAAGCGACTCATTATGCCCGAGTTCTACCCTGTGAGGCAAGGCGACCGATCCAGGACCCGGTTGCCGACCCCACTTCGGCCAGCAACTGCGCCTCCGTTCGCCCTTTTGCCCGCCACGAGTGATCCACCCCGATCAGATCCACCACCTGCACGCCCGGGATTGGGCGGACGTGGGCATCGAAGCGGTCCGAACGAGCCAGCGTGTCCTTGTCGCCCTGGAAGAACAGTGCCGGGACGCCCATCCGGGGAAGGTGATCGATGCGGAGGCGGTCGGGCTTTCCAGCCGGATGGAGCGGGTAGGCGTAGGCGATCAGCCCGGCCATGGGAAGGCCGTCGGCGGCGAGCATCGTTGCCATCCGCCCGCCCATCGACCGCCCGGCCAGGAAGAGTCGCTGGGTACGCTCGCCTGCCAAGGTAGCCACCGCCCGGTGGCAGTCGAGCAGCACCGGCGCCCGGTCGGGGGCCTTGCGACCCAGTTCGGTGTAGGGATAGTTGAAAGTGATGACACCGAGCCCGGTCTCGGCCAGCGCACCGGCGAGGCCAACCATCAGGCGGTGATCCTGGTTGGTGCCGG
>JBHJOH010000076.1:0-13120 GCA_050329955.1 Acidimicrobiia bacterium
GGGGCGTTTGCCCAGACTGTTGGCCACCGCCACGCCCAGATCCTCCGAGCTGACGTCGACGGCGAGGTCGGCGCCGATCCGCCGGGCCAGATCGAGGCGATCGGCGTCGACGTCGAGGCCGCTGATGCCCACCCAACCGGCACCGGCCGCCTGGGCGGCCAGAAGGCAGGCGAGGCCCCGGGGGCCGGGGCCGAGCACCAGCACCCTCTCGCCGGGCACCAGCAACGGCAGCTCGACCGCCCAGGTACGCCCGTGAGCGAGGGTGTGGGCGAAGGTGGCGACCACCGCCGGGATGTCGTCGGAGATGGGGTGAAGGCGGGCGTGCGGGTCGAGGTAGAGCCATTCTGCCAAGCCACCCCACAGGCCGGGGGGTTCGGTCGACGGCAGCGTGCCGTACATGTTGTGGGGTCGGCGGAAGGTGCACGATGCCAGTCCGTTGCGGCACGACGAACAGGCGCCACACCGGATGACCGGTTCCACGATGACCCTCGTCCCGATGGGGAGGTCGATCGACCCGTCCAGGTGATCGGCGATACGGCCCACCACCTGCTGACCGGGGATGAGGGGGTACACCAGGTCGGAACGGTCGCCCCGCCAGGCCTGGACCTCGGCGCCGGAGAGTCCGGTGGCTTCGACGGCCAGCCATCCACCGGCGCCGACCGAGCGGGCGACGAGACGCGTCGCCGCCAGCCGTCTCGGCTCCACGAGCATCATCGCCTTGACGTCGGTCACCGTGGCACCCCACATTCACTCCACCCCCTGACCCGGCATTTCATCCCGGCTGTCCATCCGGCGTTCATCCCGCCCGACCAGCCGGCATTCGCCGGCCCCGCAAACGGCTGTTAGCCGAGCAGATCTTGGACCCTCTCCAACCCTCTCACCAAATCGTCGTCCCCCAGGGCATAGCTGAAGCGGGCGTATCCGGGGGCCCCGAAGGCTTCGCCGGGCACGGCGGCAGCGTCGGCTTCATCGAGGATGAGCGAGCACAGATCCATGCTCGACTCGATCTGGCGGCCCTTGATCTCGGTTCCCAACAGTCCCCGGAAGTCGGGGAAACAGTAGAAGGCGCCGGTCGGCTCCACACACGTGACTCCGGGGATGGCGTCGAGCATCGAGTGCATCAGCCTGCGGCGCCGGTCGAAGGCCACCTTCATGTCCTCGACGGGATCCATCGGTCCGAGCAGCGCCGCCAGCGCAGCACGCTGGGTGACGTTGGCGACGTTGGAGGTGGCATGGGACTGGAGGTTGCCGGCGGCCTTGATCACGTCGTTGGGGCCGATCATCCAGCCGACCCGCCAGCCCGTCATCGCATAGGTCTTGGCGACACCGTGCACGATGACCCAGCGGTCCTCGAGTTCGGGTGCCACCACGGGGATCGACGAGAAGGCGGTGTCGCCGTAGATGAGGTACTGGTAGATCTCATCGGTCATCACCCAGATGCCCCGCTCGCCGGCCCAACGGCCGATCTCGGCGGTCTCCTCGGGGGTGTAGACGGCACCGGTGGGGTTGGACGGAGACACGAACACCAGCAGCTTGGTGCGGTCGGTGGTGGCTGCTTCGAGCTGTTCGACGGTGACCTTGAAGCCCGACGCCGAATCGGTGGGAATCGACACCGGCTTGCCACCGGCCAGCAGCACCGCTTCGGGGTAGGTGACCCAGTAGGGGGCGGGAATCAGAACCTCGTCGCCCTCGTCGACCAGGGCGGCGAAGCTCTGGTAGACCGCCTGCTTTCCACCGTTGGTGACCAGCACCTGCCCGGGGCTCACGCTGGGCCCACCGTCGCGTCGCGTCACCATGGCGATCGCTTCGCGCAGTTCGGCCAGACCGGCGTTGGCGGTGTACTTGTGGTTCCTGGGGTCACGGCATGCCTCGACCGCCGCCTCCACGATGTGCGCCGGCGTGGGGAAGTCGGGCTCGCCCGCTCCGTACGACACCACATCGCGGCCCGTGGCCTTGAGCTCGCGCGCCCTGTTGCTGATCGCCATGGTGGCGGACTCCTCGATGGCGCCCACCCGTGCTGCTATCCGTGCCATGTCTCCGCACTCCGAGGTCGATTGGGGCGACGTTAGTGCGGGTGGGAGGCTCCGGATTCCGGCTGTTCGACCCGAACCATCCACTCGGCGATCAGAAAGCGCGGTCCGGCCCAGGCACCCAGGTCCGTCACGGGGTCGGCCAGCACGACCGGCCGAGCGGAACCGGTGAAGGCGGCAGCCCCTGCCGCCGAGGTCCACACGGTGGTGCCGATGGTGGCGGCCACCGGTATCAGGGCGGCGTCGGCGCCGGCCGGGTCGCCGGACTCGACACCCACGCCCAGGTCTTCGAGGCCGCGGGCGACCACGGCGCTCTTGGTGACGATGCTGAGGGCTTCGGCGGTGATGGTGGCGAGGGTCTCGACGATGCGGCGACTCGACGGACCCATCGAGGTGACCCCGATGCGGGTGATGCCCGCCAGGGCGATGGCGGCCTGGTCCGCCCACGAGTTGTCGGCTGCCTCGTGGCGGATGTCATCCATCGACGCCCCCGCCACGATCACCCGCTCTGCGAACCACAGGGCGGCGGCGGTGTCGGCCCGGGCCTCGGCGAGTTCGGAGGCGACCAGGTTCCAACGCGAGCGCTCTGTCGACATCAGGTCGGTGGAGAGACGAACCAGCGTGGTGCGCGGATCACGCCACGATCCGGTGGTGAAGGCGAAGATGTCGGGTTCCATGGTGGACTCGATCGTGACGACGGGCCGACGCGGATGGAGCCTGGCGGCCGCGCCACGATGGGCGCCGACCGCCAGGCTCCGGGTTCGTCGATGGTCGTGCGGTCAGTTGCCCGGGGCAACCTCGCCGGCGGCGTCAGCGGCGGCGTCAGCGGCGGCGTCCTTGGCGGCCTCAGCAACTTCGCCTGCCGTCTCCTGGGCGGTATCGACAGCTTCCGTAGCGGTGTCCTGGACGGTCTCGGCGGCGCCGGCGGCAGCGTCCTTGGCTGTCTCGACCGCGTCCGTAGCGGCGTCCTTGATCGAGTCGGTACCGCCACCGCGCACGTCTTCGATCTTGTCCTCGACCTTTTCCCAGGCCTCGCCGGCAGCTTCCTTGACCTTCTCGGCGGCCTCCTTGGTCTCTTCGACCACCTTGTCCATCATCGGCTTGGCCTTCTCGGCCAGGTCGCCCGCCTCTTCCTTCACCTTCTCGAAGGTCTCGCCCGCCACCGTCTTTGCCTTGTCGACCATCGGCGCGGCCTTCTCGCTCAATCCGGCGGCTTCGGTCTTCGCCTGCCCGAACAGCTTCTTGATCGTGTCCATGAGTCCCATGCGTGAGCTCCTTCTCTCCGAAGAGATCGTACTGATGCAAAGAGACGGCTGCCGGCTGATGGGAGTGACGAGCGACGAGCGACGAGCTACGAGCTCAACCCCGATATCCCATGTGATCGACGATCCTGCCAGCGGGGTCGAGCAGGAGGGCGGTGTCGCCGCCGTTGTTCCAGACGGGGCCGTCGGCGCACCAGGCGAGGGCGTTGCGGGGTGGGTCACAGCCGGCGCTCACCTCCAGGCTGTCGCCGGCGTCGAGGATGATGCCGTTGGGGAAGACGAAGCGGTTGGCGGTGGACTCGTCACGGAGCACGAATCCGCTCAGGTCGGCGGCCTGGTCGGAGCGGTTGGTGATCTCGACGATCTCGAGGTCGAGGGCGTCTTCGTCGGGCCCGGGCGGGTTCTCGTCGATCCGGGTGATCTCGAGGTCGGGAATCGGCCCTCCACCGCACACGTCGGGCGACCACAGCCCGGCGGCGGCGGACTCGGCGGTGTCCTGGGCGTCGGTCAGCTCGTCGATGAAGGCGTGGTCGCCGGAGATCACGATGGCGAGACCGGTCTGCACCTGGGCCAGATTGACGTAGCCGTCCTCGGTGAACACGTGGGCGAGGAGACGGTCGAACTGGTCGCGTGGTTCTGCTTCCAGACCGAGCGCCACCACTTCACCCTCCAGGTTCTCCAACGCCTGGCGGCTGACGTCGCCCAGGCATTCGTCCCGCTCGGGAGCGTTGATTCCCAGGAGCCGGACCCGTTCCTCCCGGCCGTCGAGTTCCACGATCAGCGAGTCGCCGTCGTCGACGTGGATGACCGTGACATCGACCAGTTGGATGCCATCGGTGTCGAGATCGCTCCCTTCGATGGGAACCGGTCCGGCGTCGGGTTGCTCCGGGGGTGCAGAAGGCGTCGGGTTGGACGGGAGCGGGACTGCACTCGCCTCTGAAGTCGGCACGGTGTCAGTGCTGGCTGGGGTGGCGCAGCCAGCGAGCAGCGCCATCAGCACGACCGCCTCAACGCGCCGCATCGGCCGCCTCCCGGGCGGCGATGTGGATGAGGTCCCACACGCCCGAGAACGGCGGTGCGTAGGCGAGGTCGGTCCAGGACAGGTCGTCGGCGGTGACGGAGTTCCAGATGGCGGTGGCGAAGACGTCGATGCGTTTGGCCGCTCCCGGACCGCCCACGATCTGGGCGCCGAGCAGCCGTCCGGTGCCACGTTCGGCCACCGCCCGGATGGTGATGGCCGTGGCCGAAGGCCAGTAGCCGGCGGTGGTGGTGCCACGGGCGGTGCCCTCCACCGCGTCGAATCCGGCGGCGATTGCGTCGGCGAGCCGAAGGCCGGTCGATGCCACCTCGGTCTCGCACACCTTGGTGATCGAAGTCCCCAGGACCCCGGGGAAGGTGGCGGACCCGCCGCCGATGTCGATCCCGGCCACCCGGCCGCTCTTGTTGGCGATGGTGCCGAGGTGGTAGTTCACGGGTTTACCGGTGAGGCGGTGCGGAGCCTCGGCGCAATCGCCCGCCGCCCACACCCCATCAATCGAGGTGCGCTGGCGGGTGTCGACGGCAATGGCGCCGGTTTCGCCCAGGGCGACACCCGCATCGGCGGCGATCCGCACCTCGGGTCTGCTTCCCAGACCCATGATCACCACATCGGCGGGGTGGGTTTCGCCGTCGACGCAGCCGACGCTCACCACCTGCTCCGCCCCGTTGATACAACGGACCCGGGTGTTGGTGACCACCCGGATACCCATCCCGGCCATGGACTCGACCAGCATCGCCGCCAGGTCGGGATCGATGCTTCGTTCCAGCACCGACGCACCCGAGGTGAGCACCGTCACATCCCAACCCTGATGGTGGAATGCTTCGGCTGCCTCGAGGCCGATGTACCCGCCGCCGATGACAACGGCCGACCCGGGGCCCGTCTCGGCGATGGCACGCAGGCGGGCGGCATCATCGAGGGTGCGGAGTTCGTGCACCCCGGGGAGGTCGATCCCGGTGATGTCGGGCCGGATTGCGGCGGCGCCCATCCCCAGCATGAGCAGGTCGAATGGTTCCTGGCGTTCGACCCCGGCGTCGAGGTCCGACACCGTCACCACCCGCCTGTCGAGGTCGATCGAGGTGACCTCGTGGCGGATGTGAACCGCGATGTCCATTGCGGCGAACTGGGCGGGGGAACGGGCCACCAGTCGCTCCAACGGGTCGACGTATCCGGCCACGTGGTACGGCTCCCCACAGGCCGAATAGCTGACCCACGACGAGCGTTCGAAGGCCACGATCTCGAGATCGGAGGCCGGTCGGCGTCGACGGGCCTGGCTGGCGGCCGACATGCCGGCGGCATCGCCGCCGACCACCACCAGCTTCATTTGTTCTGCTCGCGCAGTGCTTTCAGCTCGCGCTTCTCGGCGAGGCGCTTGCGGCGCCGCCGCCGGAGGATCAGCCCCAGGATCTGGTCGAGCACCACCGTGACGGCCACCACTCCGGCGATGATGAGCGCCAGCGGAAACTCGCCCTCCCAGTTCATGAACCTGAGCTCCACGTTCTGGGTGTTCTGCACCGTGAACAGCACCACCAGCACCGAGATGATCAGGAACAGGATCAACCCGAACGGCACCTCGGTACCGGCGTTGACGGCCGGCGGCAGCTCTCTCCTGTGCTTGGGGGCCGGTTCGGAGAACTGCGGCTCCTCGAAGGTCTCTTCTTCGATCGGTATGCCGTCGTCGGGACGTTCGTCGCTCATGTCACGAAGGGTAGACCGCTCGGATGGGAGCAGGAGAGCTACGAGCTTCGAGCTTCGAGCTTCGAGCTTCGAGCTTCGAGCAAGTCTTGCCACCAGCTCCAGGTTCCTCGGCCTGCCACTCGACCACGTATCACGAGTGCCGGCGGGGGGTCACAAGGGGGTCGCGCCCCCTCCAATGTCGAACGTCCATCGATCCAACGTCCATCGATCCTTGGAGGAGCGCGCTTCGTCGACGTCGACGCGTGCCAGCAGGATGGATCCGAGCACGAAGAAGACGAGCACGCTGAGCATGGCGGTGCGGCCAGAGCCGGTGACCTGTCTGACCACGCCGAATATGAGGGGGCCCCAGATGGCGGAGAACTTGGCGAACACGGAGTAGAAGCCGTAGAACTCGGCGGAGGCCTGTTCGGGGATCATCGATCCGTACAGGCTGCGACTGAGGGCCTGGGTGCCGCCGAGGACGATGCCGATCACCACGCCGGTCGCCATGAACGGGGCCAGCCGTCGTCGCCCACCACCACCGATTCGAAGTACACGGGGAGGATGGCCCCGGCGACCACGGTGGAGTAGGCCGAAATGGCCCAGTCGTACATCGCCCGTCCGAAGACGGTGCGTTTGTCGTTCTTCACGCCGTGTCGACCTCGGCACCGTGGAAACGCCACTCGTGTTTGGCCTGGCGGGCCTTTTCGACGTCGACCCGGGACAGCAGGATGAACCCGAGAACGAAGAAGAAGATGAGGCTGAGGATGGCCGAGCGCGACGACCCGGTCACCTGGTTGACGAGGCCGAACACGAGCGGCCCGCCGATCGAGGCGAACTTCGAGAACACCGAGTAGAAGCCGTAGAACTCGGCCGATGCCTCGTCGGGGATCATCGACCCGTACAGGCTGCGACTGAGGGCCTGGGTGCCGCCCAGCACCAGTCCGACCGAGGCGGCCAGGCCGAGGAACGGCAGGAACTCGCCTTCGGGAAGCGAATATCCCATGAACGAGACGCCGGTCCACAGCACCAGTGAGAACAGGATGGCCCGTTTGGGGCCGATCTTCCCGGACAGGGCACCGAACGCCAGGGCACCCACCAGGGCAACCACCTGCACCACCAGGAAGGCGAGGGCGACGTCACCCGTATCGAGTCGAAGGGTCTCGGTCGCGAACACCGCCGAGATGGCGATCACGGTCTGGACGCCGTCGTTGTAGAGGAAAAAGGCGGCCAGGAACAAGGCCAGTTGGGGGAACTTGGTGATCTGGCGGGCGGTGGCGAAGGTGCGGCTGAACCCGAGTCGGGCGTATGCGAGCGGGCGCCAGCCGGTCCGGTAGGCGGCGGGAAGCTCCTGGGCGGTCCCCGGCTCGGTGAGGCGGCGCAGCCCGATGATGGTAAATCCCAGCCACCACAGCCCGGCCATCACGATGCCGATCTTGGCGGCGGTGGCGGCGAAGGACTCGGGCGAGAACTGGATGAGGAGCAGGGCGAACAGGAACTGGAGGCCGCCACCCAGGTATCCGGCGGCGAAACCCCGGGACGAGACCTTGTCGATGGTGTCGGTGGTGCTGATGTGGGGAAGCAGGCTGTCGTAGAACACGTTGGCAAACGCCCAGCAGCTCTCGACGATCACGAACAGCACGATGACGAAAATGACGTCACCGGGACCCGCCAGCGCGAACAGGGTCGAGAGGATGGCGCCGGTGTAGGCAAAGCCCCGCAGGAACCGCAGCTTGGAGGCCGAGAAGTCGCCGACGGCACCCAGCGGCGGCGAGAGGATGAAGGCGATGATGGCGGTCCCCGCCACCAGGAAGCTGAACAGGCTCTCGGCGTCGAGGGTGGTGGCGAAGATCCGGTAGCCACCTTCGCCCACGATCACGTCGGCGAAGATCGCCGGCAGCAGCACGGCCAGGGTGGTGGTGGTGTAGGCCGAGTTGGCCCAGTCGTACATGGCCCACCCGAAGATGGACTTCTTGTCGTTTTGCATGGATGCCACGAGCGGGGACTCTACGACCCGAATAGCGGGGCTGTCGCCGTAGCCTGGGTGGATGTCGACCGGGTCACCCAAACGTCTTTTCTCGTTCATGCTCGCCGCTGCTGTGGTGCTGGCTGCCTGCTCTGATGGCGCCGGCAGCGATGGCACCTTTTCGACGGTGGCGGTGCCGTCGCCGACAACCGTTCCCGCTTCGACGAGCTCTGTGGAGACAGCGGCACCCACCACGACGCCGACCACGGTGAATGACCCGGCCACGACCGTGACCACCGCCGCCGTCCCCGAGCTGGCAGGCCTCACCTACACGGCCGTCACCGACGCCGAGTTCCCGGTGGTCATCACCGCCCGGCCGGGAGACGCCGAGCCGCTGGTGGCCCTCAAGGACGGCCAGGTGGGACGTCTGGTAGCCGGGGAGCTCGAAGAGATCCTCGACATCTCGGATCGCGTCGCCAACGAAGGCGAGCGCGGCTTGCTCGGGATGGCGCTGCACCCGGATGACCCGTCGAGAGTGTTCCTGCACTACTCCGACAATGCCGGCGACACCACCGTGTCGGAGTTCACCCTGGACGGCACCATCGACCCCGGCTCGGAACGGGTGTTGTTCACGGCCGATCAACCGGCCGGCAACCACAACGGCGGCTGGATCCAGTTCGGCCCCGATGGCGGCCTCTACCTCGGTTTGGGCGACGGTGGGGGAGCCGACGACCAGTTCGGTACCGGTCAACAGGACGGTCCGCTCGCCGGTCTCATCCGGATCGACGTCGACTCGGCCGAGGCGGAGAAGTACGCCAAGGGGCTGCGGAATCCGTGGCGGTTCTGGATCGATGCCGACACCGTCTACATCGCCGATGTCGGTCAGAACGCCTACGAGGAGATCTCGGTCACACCGCTCGAGCCCGGTCTCAACTACGGCTGGTCGATCATGGAAGGCACCCGCTGTTTCTCGCCGAGGGAGGGTTGCGACACCTCCGGTCTGGTGATCCCGGTGGTGGAGGTGGAGCACGGCGATGCCGGCACCTGTTCGATCACCGGGGGAGTGGTGTACCGCGGCTCGGCCATTCCCGAGCTCGCCGGGCATTACTTCTACTCGGACTTCTGCGGCGGCTACCTGCGGAGCTTCCGCTCCGATGGCGGCGAGGCGGCCGACCAGACCGACTGGACCGACCAGGTGGGCGTGCCCGGCCAGATCGTGTCGTTCGGTGTCGACGGCGCCGGCGAGATGTACGTGCTGACCACCGGCGAGATCCTGCGGGTCGACGCCGTCAGGGCACCCTGAGATAAGGCGCCCGGTGCGTCAACTGTCGGATGGTGGGCCGTTTCCCCGGGTGAGCCGGTCCACACGGCCGAGGATGTTGGCGGTTGGTGCCACCTTCCCCGACTCGTAGGACGAGAGGCGGGCGGCTGAAGTCCCGATCAGTGGAGCGAACTCCCGCATGGTCATACCCAGCGAGATGCGAACACTGCGAATGCGGCGTCCGTACTCGCGACGAGACTCGGCATCGGCTTCGGAACGGGCGTGTTCGACGACGCCCTCCAGGAGTCGATCGACGCCGTAGTTCTCGTTCCAGGAGACGACGGTTTCAACGGCGCGGGCGCACGATCCCCACGGATTGGCGCGGATCGCCGCTGCCAGCCGTCGCCAATCGGACACCGACCCGCGTTCGATCGAGGCGAGCACCGCCTCGAACGGCCAGTGGTCGGGATCCTCGGACGTGACGTCGACGTTGCGGAACCGAACGCTCACGAGATGACCGCCTCCTCGGCAACCGCTCGCAGCGTTCGGCGAACCTCGTCCCAGTCGTGCCAGCGGGCCTCGAGCCCCTTGTAGGTGGAAAGCTCAGTGGTGGTGCGCTGGTCGCGAGGTCTCGGGTCGGCGAGCTGGCGGACCACCTGGGTCACCACCGCCTCGGGACCTGCGTTCACATCGTCGTAGTAGGGGTCGATGCCGGCGACGACGAAGGCGGCCCCGGCTGTGCCGAGCCGGTCGGAGAGGGCCGCGATGTCGAGGTAGTCGCGGGTCTGGTTGCGTGTCACCGCCAACCAGCACTTGATTCGCAGCATCTCTTCGATCGTGGGAACGACGAGCGGATTTCCGTCGATCTCGACCTGTTCGACCTCCAGGGGACGTCCCCTGATCAACTGGCGGATACCGGTCTCGATGTCGCCCAGCGAGCCGAGGATGAGCTTGCCGGGTCGCGCCCGAGCCATCGACCAGTCGGCCAGCGCCTCCAGGTTGTCGAGGACGGTATCGAATCGCTCATCGAGGTCGGCGATGACATGGTCGTGGTCGAAGGACCGGCGGTGACCCGCATGAAGTGCCGCAGCGGCACCCCCGACCAGTACCGCACCTGGGACCAGACGCTGCAGCTCGGTTGCCTTGGCGAGTACCTCGTGCAGGGAAGGGTCCATACTGTAGCAATGTTATCATATCTGATATGAGCAGGGGAGGGCCGATGGGATGGTCTCACCGATACGGGCCGCCTTCCAAAGCGCAAAGAGTGTCGAGTCGGGGTGGGACGCTGCATCACCATGGCATCGCAGCACCTACACGATATGATGCCCGTATGTCGAAACTGCGTACCACGTTGACCATCGACGAAGAGGTGCTCCGAGCGGTCCGGGTGAGGGCTGCCCGGTCCGGAAAAGGAGAGAGCGAGGTGATCGAGGAGTCACTGCGTGCGACGCTGGGGTTCGATCTTCTCGACCGGCTGTGGGAACGCGCCGACATGTCGGAGGAGCAGGCGATGGGCCTCGCCGTCGAGGCACAACGGGCCCCGCGAACTGGGGCTTGATTGCGGGCCGTCCTGGATGTGAACGTGATCGTGTCGGGAGTCCTGTCACGATCAGGGGCACCTGCTCAGGTGCTTCGCTCCTGGCTCGACGGTGACTTCGAGATGGTGGTGTCGCCGGCCCTTCTCGATGAGCTCGCCAGAGTGCTGCGTTACCCGAAGATCCGAAACCGGATTTCGGAAGAAGACGCCGAGTCACTGGTGGAACTGATCTCCGCCGGAGCGATCCTGGCCGATGATCCGGGGACCCCGGAGACGGCGCTGTCGAGCGATCCTGACGATGAGTACCTGGTGTCGCTCGCTCGTGTGACCCGTTCGGTTCTCGTCACAGGCGACGCCGATCTGCTCGGCCTCGCCGCCCGGATGCCGGTGGTTGCGCCCCGCGCCTTTCTCGACATGCTGGTGGACGGTTGATCCGCACCTCTCAGGTCTGATGGGGTCGCTGGGTGCACCCGGCACCTCCGCCTGACGTCGCTCAAGGGGAGGCAAGCGGCCGGGGGCGGATCTCGTCGTCCTACGCTCCGCCGATGACCTCTGTGGCGCTGGCGCTCGTGGCTGCCGTGGCTTGGGGCGCCGGGGGTTTCCTCGGGGGCCGCGCCTCGAAGCTGGTTTCGTCGACCGTCGTGGTGTGGGCATCCGGTGTGATGTCCATCGTCATGATCGGCGCCGGAGCACTCGTGCTCGGTGGGGCCGAGCGCGGGACCGCACTCGCCTGGGGATTCGCGGGCGGGGTGGCGGTGGGTGTGGGCGGTCTCGTCCTGTACAAGGGTCTGGCCGAGGGCCGGATGTCGGTGGTCGCTCCCACCGCCGGGGTTGTGGGAGCGGCGCTGCCGGTGGCGGTCGACGTGGTGCGGGGCGAGCGACTCGGCGCCACCATCTGGCTCGGGATCGCCCTGGCACTGGCGGCGATATGGCTGCTCACCACCGGGGGCTCCGAGGCCGGTGGCGGAGGAGTGCGGATGGGGGTGCTCGCTGGGGTCGGGTTCGGGCTCGTGTTCGTGTTCATCGACTTCGCCCCCGACACGAGCGGGTTGTGGCCAGTGGTCGGCACCAAGCTGGGATCGGTGGCCATCACCTCCGTCCTCCTGGTCGTGGCCCGGCCCGCCATCAGCGCCGCCCGAGCGCACTGGCTGCCGATCTCCGGCCTGGCCGTGTTCGACGCCCTCGCCACCATCTCCTACCTGGAGGCATCGAGGACGGGGTCGCTGGCGGTGGCCGCCGTCATCGCCTCGTTCTATCCGGCGCCCACGGTGGCGTTGGCGGCGATCGTGCTCAGGGAGAGACTGACGCCGACTCATTGGCTCGGAGCCGGTCTGGCACTCGGGGCGGTCACACTGATCAGCCTGTGAGGGGGCGCCCCGGCCGGTCGAAAACCGCCGGAGCAGATGGGATCGACTCCCTACGATCGGTTCATGCCCGTGGTACCCACGCTCGCGTTGATGGCCGAGGTGTACGAGCTGGATCGGACCGGGGGAACCGACTCACCCAGATTCCGGCGGTATGTCGAGCTGGCGGCGCAGCATCCGATCCACCCGTACAACCCGATGACCGGCAACCCCGAGGCGCTCCTCACCGTCGAGCACCTGATCGGTGTGGACGCCGAATCGGTGGTCGATGGGTTGTGTGGAGACCGGGCGATCTCGATCGCGGTGCTGACACCGGGGGCGTGGACGGATCGGGCCTTCACCGAGATCGACTACCGCACCAGGGCGCAGCCAATCGTCTGGTTCTGGGCAGGGGAATACACCGACCCAGAGGTGGTTTCGATGCGCACCCGGATGCAGCTGGCCCGGTTGGCATGGCAGGACCACAACGGGGCACCCGACACGGTGCGACGCCTCAGCGGTCAGGAAGGGGCCGCCATGCTCGCTGCCGACCGCCGGCCGTCCGGGGACGTCGAACGGGCCCGGACGGTGTTCGAGGTCGTTGCCGAGGAGACCGACATGGGCACGTTCATCGCATGGTTACTCGGGGACGAGGTGGCCGAGGCGGCCGGGTACGCCGGCCTGGGCCTCGCCGCCGAGGACGGGCTCGCCTTCTGTGTCACGGACGCAGGCTCGGCGTCACCAGCCTGATCGGCAGGCCCCGTACCCCGCTCAGCGGCTCCGGACTCGGCGCTCGACGAGCTTCCTGAGTGGTGCGGACGGCACATAGGCCTCGTCGACCCGGTCGGAGTCTTCCACCGAATCTGCAAACAGGCCGTGCTCCCTGAGGCGATCGACCAACTCGGGGTCGAAGGCCCGGTAGCCGAGTTCGGTGCGCACGTTGCGGTAGTAGTTCTGGAGGTCGGCGAAGTGCCGGTTCTCGTGCCCGTAGCCGACGAACATCGACAG
>JBHJOH010000077.1:0-88978 GCA_050329955.1 Acidimicrobiia bacterium
GGTCAGCTCCGGCACGAGTGACAGCATCAGGGCGGCCACGCCGGCCACATGCGGTGCCGCGAAGCTGGTGCCGCTCCTGGGCGAGTGACCGCCGTCGAGATCGGCGGTCAGGATGAGGTCGCCCGGTGCCGCCAGGTCGACGTTGCCGGAGCCGTAGTTGGTGCCGGCGGCAGCCAGGTCGTCGCCGGTCGTCCAGGCGACGCCGAGAACGCCCTCTATCGACACCGGCGTCCACGGGCCGCTGGCATCGAGGTCGTTTCCGTTGTTCCCGGCGGCGGCCACCACCAGCACCCCTCGCTCCAATGCGTGGGCGACCGCTGCGGTCACCAGCGGTTCGACGCCGGGCGCCCCGAGCGAGATGTTGATGACGTCGGCTCCGTTGTCGGCCGCATAGACGATCGCCTCGGCCACGGCGTCGGCCGGACACCCGAACGAGGCACACGCCCTGACGGCCATGATCGACGCACCAGGAGCGACGCCCGTCATGCCGAAGCCGTCGGAGCGGGCCGCCACCACCGATGCCACTGCGGTCCCGTGACCGACGGAGTCGACCGGTTCCCCCACCCCGTCCACGAAGTCCCATCCCCACCGGTCGTCGACGAATCCGTTGCCATCGTCGTCGACGCCGTTGCCGGCCACCTCGCCGCTGTTCTGCCACAGCGAGCCCACCAGCTCCGGAGAGGTGGGATCCACCCCGCTGTCGATCACCGCCATCACCGTGCCGACACCCCGTGACCACTGCCAGGCCGGTACCACGTCGATGTCGGCACCGCTGGTGCCGCCCGCCTGGCCCGTGTTCCGCAGCGCCCATTGGTCGGCGAAGAGTGGCTCATCGACCGGTTCGCCGAGCATGCGGTACATCACCATCGGCGAGACAGCCACCCCCAGGCGTGCCGAGAGCGAGGCGGCCTGCTCGACCGGATCGCCCACCGGGGCGGTCTCGATGACCCGATGTCCCAGGACGGTGCCGGGCCTCGAATCACGGATGGAGGCGGCCGCCACCCCCTCCGCAGGGATCTCGGGTGACTCGACCACAAAACGTCCGGGTACGTACTCGGGTGTCGTTGGAACCTGAGGAGTGGTCGTGATCAGTCCGGCGGTCATCACCGTCAGGGCCAGGAACAGATGCATCCGCCGAGCCTATCGGTCTTCCCGGGTTGCGTTCCGGTCCGGTGCGGACGTGCGGTGTCGTGCGGCCCGAACTAGTCTGCCGGCGAGTGCGGGGAGTAGTTCCCCGCCGGTTTGGGGGAGACATGCGGAGAGGGATCATCACGCTCGGGCTGGTGGCAGCCATGGCGGTGTCGCTGGTGGCGGGGTCATTGGCGGCGGGGGCTGCGGAGCTGGAGCCGGGCGGCACATTCATCGACGACGATGGCTCGGTGCACGAGGGCAGCATCGAGGCGATTGCGGCGGCCGGCATCACCCGAAGCTGCAACCCGCCGGTGGGGGACCGGTTCTGTCCGTCGGACGCGGTGACCCGTGGCCAGATGGCCGCCTTCCTGGTGCGGGCACTGGAGTTGCCCGAGGCATCCGGCGACTCGTTCACCGATGACGACAACTCCGAGTTCGAGGGCGACATCGAGCGGCTCGCCGCCGCCGGAATCACCCGGGGATGCAGCCCCACCGCCTTCTGTCCCGATGACCCGATCACCCGTGGCCAGATGGCCGCCTTCCTTGTTCGTGCCTACGGGTATCTGACATCCGACGAGGACCGCTTCACCGACGACGACAGCTCGGTCTTCGAGTCGGACATCAACGCCCTGGCCGCATCCGGCATCACCGTGGGCTGCGACGACGGACTCTTCTGCCCGGACGACCGGGTGACCCGCGACCAGATGGCAACCTTCATCACCCGGGCCGAGGGTCTGACGCCGATCGTTCCTCCCAGCCGGCCGGAGGCGCGACTGGTGGAGGTGGCATCGGGCCTGAACACTCCCGTCCACGCCACGGCTCCGGGAGGCGACGACCGCCTGTTCATCGTTCAGAAGACCGGTGTGATCTCGATCCTCGACGGTGATTCGGTGCTGGCGGAGCCGTTCCTCGACATCTCGGCGGAGGTGGACGACAGTGGCAACGAGATGGGACTGCTGTCGATGGCGTTCCATCCGCAGTACTCCACCAACGGACGCTTCTTCGTGTACTACAGCCGGGCCGGTGGCAATGAGCATCATGTGAGTCGCATCGCCGAATACACGGTGTCGGCGGATGCCAACGTGGCCCAGACCACCGAACGTGAGATCCTCACCATCCCCCAGCCCTACTCGAACCACAACGGGGGCCACATCCTGTTCGGGCCCGATGGCATGCTCTACATCGCCCTGGGCGATGGCGGCGGCGGCGGCGACCCCGACGACAACGGCCAGGATCGAGCCACGCTGCTCGGCTCGATTCTTCGGATCGACATCGATTCGGCCGATCGGTACGCCATCCCCGCCACCAACCCCTATGTCGGGACGGCGGGGGAGGACGAGATCTGGGCGATCGGACTGCGCAACCCGTGGCGGATCTGGTTCGACGACGATCTTCTGTACGTGGCCGATGTCGGTCAGGGACAGCGCGAGGAGATCTCGGTCGTCGCAGCCGACGAACCAGGGGTCAACTACGGATGGAACACGATGGAAGGGTCTATCTGTCACGATCCGGCGACGGGTTGTTCCACCAGTGGGCTCGAGCTTCCGCTCGTCGAGCACACCCATGCCAGCGGGTTCTGCTCGATCACCGGAGGGGTCGTGTACCGGGGTTCGGAACTTCCTCAGCTGCGGGGTCGATACCTCTACGCCGACCTGTGTGAGGGCCGTATCCGCACGCTTCTCACCGACGGTGCATCGGTACTCGAGCAGGGGGACCTGACCGGCGACGTCGGTGAAGTGGGCGGCATCTGGTCGTTCGCGACCGATGGCCGCGGTGAGGTCTACGTGCTGCGGGGAAGCAACGGCACGGTGTTGAAGCTGTCGGCGGGATGAGACGTTCGGGAGGGGTCGACAGCACGGTTCCGGGTTGCGGGCTCCTGGCGGGAGTCGTGATCGCGGCTCTCGTCATGGCGGTCGTTCCGGCGCCGCAGGTACTGGCCTCGTCGGACGCCGCCGTGAGATGGACGTCGTTCTCGGAGTCCACCAGCTGCGGCGTCGCCTACACCGGGACACCGATCATGTCGCGCACCGGCGCCCTCCCCGACTCCGAGCTGGTGCTCGGCCCGCTCGGCGGATACTTCGGTCGCTCGGTCCGGGCAGTGCGGGCCCAACAGGTCTTCTGGACGGTCCCCATGAGCGGGGGAAGACGGGTGCTGGTGCATCGGCTGGCGTTGCCCGCCTTCCAGCAGGTGAGCGAGAACCTCGCCGCCGAAGCGGCTGCCGGCCGGAACTACACCATCACGAGCGCGGCCGCTTTCGTCCCCCGCACCATCGGCGGTGCCCGGCAGATGAGTCGCCACACACTCGGGATCTCGATCGACATCAACCCCTCCCGCAACCCGTACTCCGCCGACCCCGACCGGTTGATCACCGACTTCCCCGACTGGTTCGTGGACGCCTGGCGGGATGCCGGATTCTGCTGGGGCGGTGACTGGGAGACGGCGAAGGACGCCATGCACTTCTCCTGGATGGGTCCGGCACCCGGGTCGGGGGATGGGCTCGCAGTCGTCGAGCCGCTGGGCGAGGTGGTGCCCTTTGCGCAGGCGGCGCGCTATCCCACCGCCTTTGGGGATCTGGCGGGCGAGCGAACCATGCTGCTGGCTGACATGGGCGGGTTCGGCGCTGTCGATGTGGCTTCGCTCCGTCCCCACCCGGCAGGGGCGGTGCTCGATGTGATCCCGGGTAGGTCGGCGTTCTCGGCATGTTCCCATTACCGGTGGTTCATTCCCGAGGATCTTGGCGGGGCACCCCTCGTCGCCATGGGCGACCTCGACGGCGACTCGCGCACCGATCTGGTGACGATCGACGATGCCGGCGTGATGACGGTGGTACCGCGGGCCGGTGGATTCGGTGAGCCCACCTCGACCACGATCGATCTTCCCGCCGAGGCGGTGGCCATCACCATCGGCGATCTCGACGGCGACCGGCGCGGCGAGGTCTTCGTGGCTGCAGCCGACGGAACGGTGCACGTCTTCGATCGGACCGGTGCCGAGGTCGACCTCATCACGCTTCCCGCTCCGGCGACGGACCTCACGATCGGCGACAGGGACGGGGACGGCGTCGTCGAGCTGTTCGCTCACCTGGGCGACGGTGTGGTGTCGATCGTGGGACTGGACGGCACCGAGCTCGAACGGGCCACGCTTTCCGGCTCCGGGTCGGTTGCACTGGGAGCGGCCGATCAGGACGGCGACGGGCGGTCGGATATCAGCTGGCTGGTGGCGGACGGCGAGCTGTCGGTTGCGGTGGGCAACACCTCCACCGGTCGTTCGGTGGGTTCCTGGTGGATCGACCCGAACTACGAATGCGACGACGACGGGGTGCCCCTGGAGTGGAGTGGGACCTTCCACGACGACGATGACTCGGAGTTCGAGGGCGACATCGAACGGGTCGCCGAACTGGGCATCCCCCGGGGATGCAACCCGCCGTTCGCCGATGCCTTCTGCCCCCGTGATCGCGTGACCCGCGGTCAGATGGCGGCGTTCCTGGTTCGTTTGTTCTCGCTCCCTCCGACCGACCAGGACTTCTTCTCCGACGACGAGTCCTCCGAGTTCGGGGACGACATCAACCGGCTGGCGGCCGCCGGTATCACGGCGGGGTGCACGGCATCGTCATACTGTCCAGGCGAACCGGTCACCCGGGGGCAGATGGCCGCCTTCCTGGCCCGGGGCCTGGGCCTGTCGGGTGACACTTCGCAGAACCGCTTCGACGACGATGACCAATCAGTATTCGAGGACCAGATCGAGTTGCTGGCCGAGGCGGGTGTCACCAAGGGGTGTGATCCGCCCCGGAACGGGAGCTTCTGCCCCGAGGCGCAGATCAGCAGGGGGCAGATGGCCGCCTTCCTGGGTCGGGCGACCCTGATCGAATGAATCCTCACTGGCCACTCCAGTTTCGAAGCCGAGAAAACCGATGACCATTACATGACACAGAGGAAATCGCTCATCCTCGCCGCATTGACGGCTCTGCTCGTGGTCCCATTGGGGGCCGCCCCGGCCGCGGCGGCAGAGGATCCCGTTTGGATTCTGGAGGGCGCCGGTTGGGGCCACGGCGTGGGGATGTCCCAGTACGGGGCGTACGGCATGGCGCTGGAGGGAGCCACGTCGGCGGAGATCATCGACCACTTCTATTCCGGTGCCTTCATCGACGACCTTCCCAACCGCTCGCTGCCGACGTGGTGGTCGGCGCCCTATCCGCTCACCGTGGGGCTCGAACAGGACGTGACCTCGGTGACCGTCAAGGCGATCAACGGAGCGATCGAACTGTGTCAGTACTCCGGAGAGACCGGCTGCTCGCCCCGGGTGATTCCGGCCAATGACACCGTGACCATCTCGGGAGACGGCGCGGCATGCACGGTTTCGGGTGCCGCCACGACTTCCGGGTCATGTGAGATCGCGGTCTCCTGGGATCAGGACGGGTCGACCCGGGTCAAAGTTGGTGCCACCGAGTACGCCCACGGAACGCTCCGGCTCGAAGGGGACGGCAACGGCGAGCTGAACGTGGTGCTCGACATCGAGCTCGAGCGGTACCTGCGCGGGATCGCCGAGATGCCTGGGAGCTGGTCGCCGGCCGCGCTGGAGGCTCAAGCCATCGCCGCCCGCAACTACGCCGTCCGTCGGGTACTCGACACCAGCAACTCCTCGGGCGATCCCACCCGGGCCTGTGGGTGTCACCTGTACGACACGATCTTCGACCAGGTCTACGCCGGCTGGAGCAAGGAGGGCATCTCTCCGAATCCGTGGCTGAACGCAGTCGAGGCGACGGCCGGGGACGTTGCCGTCCATCCGTCCACTGACCGGGTGTTCAGCGCCTACTACTCGTCGTCGTCCGGAGGCGCCACCGAGGACAATGAGTCGGTGTGGGGCGGCACGCCGCTGCAGTTCCTTCGTTCGGTCGGCGACCCTTGGTCGATCAGCGACGCAGTCAAGAACCCCTATGCCGACTGGGAGGTCTCGCTCACCTCGTCACGTATCGCCTCGATCCTGGGGTGGGACTCGGTGTCCGGGGTGACGCTCATCAAGGAGCCCCCCGGTGCGACGATTCGCTTCGAGGGTGTCGATGGTGGAAACGCGGTCACGACGGACATGCGTGGTGACGAACTGCGGACGACGTTCGATCTCCGCTCGCCGCGGGTGGAAGCGGTGATCGCCCCGTACGACTTCCGCGATGTCGGCAGCTCGGTGCACCGCGACGCGATCACCTACATCTCCGATCTCGGCATCACCAAGGGCTGCAACCCGCCCGGCAACGACAGGTTCTGTCCCGAAGAGCTGGTGACGCGCGGTCAGATGGCGGCGTTCCTGGTCCGGGCGCTGACGCTCCCGCAGGGAGAGCCGAGTGGGTTCAGCGACATGGGCCGTTCGGTCTTCGCATCCGATGTCGACCGGTTGGTCGGGGCCGGGATCACCCGGGGGTGCAACCCGCCGGCCAACGATCGGTACTGTCCCGATCGGACCGTCACTCGCGGTCAGATGGCGGCGTTCCTGGTGAGAGCCTTCGGGTACTCCGAGGTGGGCGACGTGGACTTCGAGGACGACGACGGTTCGGAGTTCGAGGCGGATATCGCCCGGCTCGCCACTGCCGGTGTCACGCTGGGGTGCAATCCTCCGGACAACGACCTCTTCTGCCCCGATCAACCCATGACCCGGGCCGAGATGGCCACCTTCCTGATGAGGGCGCTCCAACGATCGGGATGATCGGTATCATCCCGTCCTCCGAATGGAGGACCTGTGACCGATCCGATCGACTTCTTCTCTGAGCAGCGGTGGACCCTCGGTGTGGTGGGCTTGGGGTACGTCGGCCTGCCGTTGGCAGTGACGGCGGCCGAGAAGGGGCTTGGTGTCATCGGGTTCGACGTGTCCGCCGCCCGTGCCGATGCCCTCATGGCTGGTTCCTCCCACGTCGAGGACGTCTCCGATGCGGAGCTGGCTTCGGCGCTGGCTACCGGGGCGCTGTTCACGGCTGACGCCGCCAATCTGGCGCGAGCCGACGCCGTCATCATCTGCGTGCCGAGCCCCCTCGGACGCAACCGGCAGCCGGACCTCTCCTTCATCGAGGCGGCTGCCGCCACGGTCGAGGCGATCGCCCGACCCGGCCAGCTGATCTCGCTCGAGTCCACCACCTACCCCGGGACCACCGAGGACATCATCCTCCCGGCGGTACAACGGGCCGGACTGGAGCTGGATCGTGACGTGTGGGTGGTGTTCTCACCCGAGCGGGTGTCCCCCGGCGATGTGATGAAGACCGGCGACATCCCCAAGATCGTGGGCGGTATCACCCCGATGTCATCAGAAGTGGGCGCCGCCGCCTACCGACGGGTGGTGAGCTCGGTTCACCCCGTGTCTTCGGCTCGCGCCGCCGAGATGGCCAAGCTGCTCGAGAACACCTACCGCGCCGTCAACATCGGTCTCATCAACGAGATGGCGCAGCTGGCCAACAAGCTCGACATCGACATCTGGGAGGTGGTCGAGGCCGCCGCCACCAAGCCGTTCGGGTTCCAGCCCTTCTCTCCGGGTCCCGGGGTCGGCGGCCACTGCATTCCACTCGATCCGCAGTATCTGGCCTGGCGGGCCCGCGAAGCGGGTTTCGCCACCCGGGTCATCGATGTGGCCGAGCAGGTCAATACCATGATGCCGGCCTACAACGCCGATCGGGTCGCCGACATCCTCAACGAGCGTGGGCTGCCCGTCCACGGAACCCCCATCCTCGGCGTCGGCATCGCCTACAAGCCTGACATCGCCGACGACCGGGAATCGGCTTCGCTCGACGTGCTGGCCGATCTCCGCAAACGCGGCGCCAAGGTCTCGGTGATGGACCCGCTCATCGGGGACGATCGCATCCGTCGACACGGATACGAACCGGTGGGGCAAGGCGCCGACCTCTCCGGGTTCGCCCTGGCCGCGGTGTTGTGCGACCACGACGTGATCGACTTCGCGGCCCTGGCCGCAGCGGTGCCGGTGGTGTTCGACGCCCGCGGCGCCTATCGGAAGCGCAAGATCGACGCCGACAACGTGATAGCCCTGTGACGAGGCGGGGGCTCGTCGTCACGACGGTGCATCATCCTGATGACAACCGGATCCGCGAGAAAACCATCCGAGCGCTGGGCGAACGGTTTCTGGTCGAGTTCGCTGCCCGGGAGCCGGGGCCGAGCGATTCGAGCGGATTGACGTGGATTCCGCTACCGGGTGGTCGGCTGCGACGAAACGTGGCGGCATGGCGTCTCGTGCTGACCCGGCCGGCCGATGTCATCTCGATCCACGATCCCGAGTTGCTCCCGTTGGGGGTGGTGGCGCGACTGGTACGCCGACGTCCGGTGGTGTTCGACATGCACGAGGACGTGCCCAACCAGATCCTGACCAAGGCGTGGATCCCGTTCGTGCTGCGACCGCTGATCTCGGCGCTGTCGCGTCTCGTCCTGCGGGTGTCCGAAGGCGTGCTGACCTTCACCCTGGCCGAGGACAGCTACTCCCGCCAGCTGCGATCCAGCCATCCTGTCATCGCCAACCATCCTGAGGTGGACTCGCTCCCCCGGGTGGGACCTGACAGGCACGGCATCATCTACGTCGGCTCGGTGAGCGAGGAACGTGGTCTGGTGGATGCCGTGCGGGCCGGCGCCGCGGTAGGTGTGCCGCTCACGGTGGTCGGCCCGGTATCCGATGAGCTCGCCCTCCGGATGCGCCGGATCGCCGCCGAATGCGGAGGATCGGTCAACCTGACCGGTCGCCTCCCGCATGGCGAGGCGATGGAGCTGGTGTCGCGTTCGGCAGTGGCCTTGTCGCCTCTCCACGACCTACCCAACTACCGGTACTCGATCCCCACCAAGGTGCTGGAGTATCTGGCCATCGGCGTGCCCGTGGCTGCTTCTGATCTCCCTGCCACGCGAGCGGTGACCGAGGGTCTGCAGGCTGTGTTCCTCCATCGACCCGGCGACGTCGATTCGATGGTGGTGGCGGTGCGCCAGGCGCTGTCTCCCGAGACCGCCGGGCTGGCCGAGGGTCAGGTCGATGCGGTGAGGTCGCGGTTCCGTTGGCCGGCCGGCCGGCTGGTGGCGATCTACGAGGATCTGTGCCGCTGACCCAGCAGGAACCCCACACCCCACGGGAGGTGCATCACCGGAATGGCGACGATTGCCAGCAGCGCTGCCGGCTCGCGGCGTCGCACGGTCGCCCCAACCGCCGTGATCAGCAGCGCCAGCAGGTAGGCGGCCGGAAGCGCTGAGCCGAGCACCGGGCTGAACATCGCCAGGATCAGCGATGCGGCGAGGCCCACCACCAGGAGCGGGGCGGCCGTCTGTCGGAAGCGGAGGCTCCCGGGGTGGAGGGCGAGCATCCGTCGCTTCCACTGGCCGTACTCGAAGTATTGGCGGGCCAGGGCACCGATGCCGGAACGGGGTCGGTAGCTGACCTTCAGGGCCGGATCGAACCACACCACCCAGCCCGCCTCCCGGATTCGCCAGTTGAGCTCGTAGTCCTGGTTACGGAGGAATTGCGGGTCGAAACCGCCGACGCGCTCGAGCCAGCTGCGGTCGAACACACCGAGATACACCGTATCGACCGGACCGGCCTCGCCCCCGAGCCGGTAGCGGGCGTCGCCCACGCCGAGCGGCGTTGACTGGGCCACGGCCACGGCCCGCTCCCACGGCGTCGACCCAACCGCATCCTGGATCCCGCCCACGTTGGCCGCTCCGGTGGTCGCCAGCGTGTCGACGGCGCGACGGACGTAGTCAGGGGGCAGGGCGGCGTGCGCATCGCATCGTACGATCACCTCACCCGAGGAGGCGGCGATGGCCGCATTGAGGGCGTCGGGGGTCCGACCACTCGGATTGTCGACCAGTTCGATCCGGTTCCCGTAGCCGGCCAGGGCGAGTCGGGGGGCGGCATCGGTCGAGCCGTCCGCCACCACGATCTGGATGGAGCCGGCGTAATCCTGGGCGATGATGCTGTCGATCGCAGCCGCGATCGTCGACTCGGCGTTGCGGGCCGGCACGATCACCGACACCGACGGTTGGGGAGACATGCCTGTCATGATGCCACTCGGGCGGATCGTCGTGCGAAGCACCCCTCAGTCGGTAGCATTCCTGGACAGTGCGAACCCGCTTCCTGGTCTCGACCGCCCTCATCGACATCCTCCTGCTGATGGCTGCCATGGCCGGGGCGTCACAGATCGCCTTCGGCACCCCGCTGCCGTGGGTGGCGCAGGGACCGAGGGTGATCCCACTCGTGAGCCTGATCCTGACCGGAGCGGCGCTGTCGTCAGCGGTCACGGCCGGCATGTCGGGTCCCGGGATCCCCCGGCCATCGTACGGACGGGCGGTGGCCATCACCGCCGGCACCCTCGTCTTCGTGGCGGTCACACTGTTCCTCTTCCGCGAGCTGTACTACTCGAGGACCTTGGTCGGCTGGACGTTGCTGCTCCAGCTCTCCTCGAGTGTGGGACACAGGATCATCCGGCGGCGCCGTCCCTGGACCGAGCGGCTGGCGGTCATCACCTCCGAGAAACACCTCGCCGATCAGCTCAACGACTCCCCTCACGTCGACATGTTCGACGTGATCGATCCCCAGTCACAGAGCGACATCGCCCTCCTCCCCCAGGGGACCACCCTGGCGGTGGACATGCGAGCGGTCCTGACCGATCGCGTTGCCCAGTTCGTGTCGTCGTGCGACATCGCCGGGTATGCGGTGCGGCCGCTCGCTTCGGTGTACGAGGAGCACACCGGCCGCATCCCGCTGGTTCATCTGTCGGAAGGCTGGGAGATAACCACTCCGCTGGTCCGGACCAGCGTATTCCTACCTGGCAAGCGCCTGTTCGATCTGTTCGTCATCTTGGTGTTGGCGCCGTTGTCGATCCCACTCATGCTGGCGGTCGGCCTCTCCGTGCGATTGTCGTCGCCCGGTCCGGTGATCTTCTCGCAGCGTCGCATCGGACTCAACGGTCAACCCTTCACCCTCTACAAGTTCCGGACGATGTATGTGGGTGCCGACGAAGACGGGCCCCGGATGGCCAAGCAGAACGATGACCGGATCGTACGGGGTGGGTCCTTCCTGCGGCGGAGCCGGCTCGACGAGCTTCCACAACTCTGGAACGTCGTGAAAGGCGATATGAGTCTGGTGGGTCCCCGGGCCGAACAGATCCCGTTCGTGCGTCAATTCCGGAGACGGATTCCCTTCTACGACCAACGCCACCTGGTCCGCCCCGGCATCACCGGGTGGGCGCAGGTCAACTACCGCTACGCCGAGAGCTCCGCCGACACCATCGAGAAGCTGTCGTTCGACCTGTACTACGTGAAGCACATGTCTCCGATTCTCGACATCCAGATCCTGTGGAAGACGGTCTGGACCGTACTCACGGCTGCCGGTCGATGACCGATACACCGATCGAAGACCTCTCGCACGGTGTCCGCGCTCCCGGGACCCTGTGGATGATCGTCGGCTCGCTGATCGGCGCAGTCGCCGCCTACCTGTTCCAGTTCCTGGGGACCCGCGCCCTCGGTGATGAGGGCTTCGCCCCGATCGGTGCACTGTGGACGAGCTTGTTCGTCATCGCCACGGTGGTGCTGGTGCCGCTCGAACAGTTCGCCACTCGCGAGGCGAGCCGCAACCGGCACGTGTGGATCCATGACCGCTGGGTCTGGATCGCTCTCATCGGTGCCGGCGTCGTGCTCGGCGTCGCTTTCGTGTGGGCCACCGATCAGCGGTTCTTCGGCGGAGAGCCGATCTACATCGTTCAGATCGGCGTGATGATGCTCGGCTACGGCATCCTCTTCCTGGGACGGGGCATCCTGGCCGGGCAACGCAGGTTCAGCTCCGTCGGCATTCTGCTGGCCACCGAGTCGGTGCTCCGACTGACGGTGGCGTTCGTCATCCTCGAAACCGGAGGCGACGCCGTGACGCTCGGCTGGTCGATGGCGGTGGGTCCGCTCATGATGCTGATCGTGCCGTTCTGGCGAAGGCCCGAGGGCGAGCCGATCGGTGAGCGGACGGAAAGCCCCAGTCGGTTCCTTGCCGCTTATGCGTCGGGTACTGCCGCCTCCCAGATCCTGCTGGCCGCCTCACCGCTGGCGGTGAGCTTCCTGGGTGGATCCGCCGCCCTGTTCAGCGTGGTGTTCGTCACTTTCACGTTGTTCCGGGCGCCGCTCACCCTGATCTACTCACTCCAGGGTCGGCTTCTCTCGATGCTGGTTCGATTCGTCGATCAGGGCGAGCGGCGGCGGGTGCGGGTGTTCAGCTCGCAGATCGCCGTCGGCGGACTGCTGCTCACCGCTCTGGCATGGCAGGTGGGCCGCCTGATCGGTCCCGACATCATCTCGTTCCTGTTCGGACCGGAGTTCAATCCCTCGAGCGAGGTGACCGGGTTGGTGGCCGCCGGCATGGTGGCCGCATCGGCTGCCCAGATCACCGGGCAGGTGCTCGTGGCGGAGGGCGCCACCGGCCGGCTGGCCAGTGCCTGGACGATCGGACTGGTGTTGGCGTTGGTGGCGCTGATCGGGCTCGACGGCGAGCCCGACGTGGTGGTGGCGGCGGCATTCGCCCTCGGGGAACTCGCCGCCTTGTGCATGGTGGGTTTCACCGTGATCCGAAGCCATCGCGCCGATCGGTTCACCCGACCGTCAGTCGAACACCACGGCGCTTGAGGTGGGCTGCGCTCACCCGGGGGAGTGGGTCCAGGACGGCGAGCTCCCCCTCTCTCCAGGACACCAGCCCTTCGCTCAGCAGCATGGGCAGGTTGACAGGCGCCGGGATGGCACGCGCCGCCCGGGCGGCCGCGGCCAGCCGGAGCAGGTCGACGACGGCGGCCGGACCGACCGCAGCCACCCAGTAGGTCCGTACGTAGGGGTCGTCCGGTGCCACGCCATCGCAGGGGCCGGGCACCCGGGTCGGTAGTACCACGGGACGACGGATCACCGTGGGTGACAGGGGCGGTCCCGAGACGTCGGCGGTGTGCGACGTTGTGGGAGGGCGCATATCGTGAGTCTCGGGAACTGCCGCTGTCATGTGCAGGACACTACAAGAAAACGCAGAACAACGTCAAGCAAGCTGTGAGCTGGCCGCGAAAAGTAATGTCGAGACAGGGGGTGCGGCCCTACGGCGAGCCAGCCGGTGGCCCGATCAGGGCTCGGGTTCCGCAGGCGGTGGCGGCGCCGCCACTCCGACGACGATCGTGACCGTGGCTCCGTAGCCGACCTCGCTACCTGCACCAGGGCCGAGAGCGACGACCAGACCCACCTGACCGGGATCGGTCACCTCCCGCGTGCTGCGTTGGAACACCAGGTCGAGGCGGTTCTCGTCGCTGAACGCCTGCAACGCCGCCAGGGCGGCGTCGAACGTGAGGCCATTGACGGTCGGCAACACCCCGGTCGGCGGTATCCCGGTTGACACCTCGATGGTCACACCGGTCCCCTGGGGCACGGAGGATCCTGCCCCCGGGCTCTGGGCGAGGACCTCGCCGGCGGGGGAGAGCGACGGCACCTCCACCACATTGGCGCCGAGTTTCGCCTTGCGCAGCTCCGCTCGGGCTGCGTTCACGTCGAGGCCGACCACCGAAGGCACGTCGGTGCTCGGTGTCTTGAAGTACTGGCTCAGATCCCCGTCGGGTTCGGGAAAGTCGGTCGCTTCCACGTCCTGGAGATACCACGACATGAAGTCACGGAAGATGGGGGCGGGCACCGAGCCGCCGAACACCCGCGAGTAAGACTCGCCGTTGATGGTCACGTTGGTGAGCGGGATCTGGTCGGCCTCGTAGCCCACCCACACCGCCGTGGCGTACTGGGGCACAAACCCGACGTACCAGGCGTCGCGATAGGCCTGATGAGTGCCGGTCTTGCCACCCTGGGGTCGACCGATGGCGGCGTTGCGAGCCGTTCCGCCGTCGGTAGGCACCCGGAGCAGGGGACGACGGGCCGCGGCGAACTTCTCGGGATCGGTGACCTGGGTCACCTCTACCTGGTGTTCGTAGATGACATCGCCGGCGGCGTTGGTGATCTTCGACACCAGGTAGGGCGATGCGAGAGCGCCGTTGGTGGAGAAGTTGGTGTAGGCCGATGCGATCTCGAGGGGTGTCACCTCGCTGGTTCCCAGCGTGACCGACGGGACCGGCCGCATTTCGCTCTCGATACCCATGCGGTGGGCCATCTCGACGATGTTCTCGGGACCGATGTCGATCGACATCTGGGCGTACACGGTGTTGGTGGAGCTGGTGGTGGCCTGTTCGACCGACTGCACACCGCTGCCCCCGCCCCCGGCGTTGGACACTCTCCACTCATTGCCCCGCGCGGAGCACACGTAGGGGCATTCGATGATCAGCGGTGACGAGGAGTCGTAGTAGCTGCCGAGGGTGAGGTCGCGGCCCTCGAGGTCGCCGTACTCGAGGCCCGCCATCAGCGTGAAGGGCTTGAACGCGGAGCCCGGGTTCCGACGACCCTGCACGGCCAGATCGAACTGGTCGACCTCGAAGGGGAGGCCGCTTGCCATGACGCGGACCGCCCCGGTGGCTGCCTCGACCGTGGCGATCGCCCCGGTCGGTGAGCAGGAGTTGGCGGCGGCGTAGTTCTCGATCTTCTCCTCGGTGTCCAACCCCAGTTCGCCTGCCAGATTGGCGCACAGGGCCAGGTTGCGATCCTTGTCCGGATAGGGGAGCCATTGCTGGAGGATCCGGTTGGCCTCGTCCTGGGCTTCCAGATCGATGGTCGATTCGATCCTGAGACCCCCACCGCCGCTGCATTCGGTGTCGTCGGCCGGGCAGCCGAAGATGGCGCGTTTGCGCTCCTCCTTGGTGGTGCCGAGGAAGTCGAACTCGTTGCGATCGAGGTCGAGCAACTGTCGCTTGATCTCGGCAACCACGTGCTCGGCCTGCTCCTGGACGGGGCGGTGGGCGCTCACCGTGAGGGGGAGTTCCGAAGCTTCTTCAGCCTGCTCCTCGGTGATCCAGCCGGCTTCCCGCATCTGGACGATCACGTCGTTGCGGCGTTCCAACACCGACTCCGGCCGACGGCGCGGATCGTAGAGGGTGGGGTTTCTGACCAGCACCGAGAGTGTGGCGGCTTCCTCGATGGTGAGATCGTCGATGCCCTTGCGGAAGTACTCGCGGGTTGCGGCGCTGACCCCGTAGGCTCCGTACCCGAAGTACACCGAGTTCAGGTAGTACTCGAGGATCTGTTCCTTCTCGTAGCGTCGTTCCAGTTCAGCGGCCACGAACGCCTCGGCGATCTTGCGGCGGATGCTCACCTCGGCGCCGACGAAGTTCTGCTTGACCACCTGTTGGGTGATGGTGGAACCGCCCCGGGTGGTGTCGAGCAGGACGTTGTCGATGGCGGCCGAGGCGATGGCGGAGAAGTCGATGCCCTCGTGCACGAAGAACTCCTGGTCCTCGGCGGCAAGGATGGCGTGGATCATCACTTTCGGAATCCGGTCGTACCGGATCGGTCGGCTGATGCGGCCATCGTGGAGTTCGGCGAGCAGCTCCCCCTCGGAGGCGAACACCCGGGACACGCGGGACAGGTCCGGGAACGCCAGGTCCATCTCGTCGACGTCGGGGATGAACTCTGCCTCGATGTCGGTGACAGTGCCGTAGGCGGCGTTGGTGCCCATGAAGCTGAACAGGCCCACCCAGGTGGAAGCCAGGACTGCGATGACGAGCAGACCGGCGAGGGCGGGGAACCAGCGACCCCGCCGTTCGCGGGCCTCAACCTGATGGAGTGGTGACGTACGAGCCATGGATGCGTATCGCTCTTGAGTGGGGAGAGTGTTCGTGCCAGGGGATACAACGTCTGGATCCCCTGAAAAGTTGCCGACGCCTGCCGACGTCGACCGCAGTAGGTTATCCCGATCGTGGACAAGAACGAAGGCACGTCGTCTGGAATCGAGATCGCCGCGGTCTATCGCGCCGAAGTGGTGCCGGATCGAATCGGTGAGCCGGGGGAGTACCCCTTCACCCGGGGACCCTATCGGGACATGTACCGCGGTCGCCCGTGGACCATGCGCCAGTACGCCGGGTTCGGAACGGCGGAGGAGACCAACGCCCGGTTTCGTTCGCTGCTGGCGGCCGGGCAGACCGGTCTCTCGGTCGCCTTCGATCTCCCGACCCAGATGGGGCTGGACTCCGACAGCCCGCTCTCCGAAGGGGAGGTGGGGAAGGTGGGGGTGGCGATCGACTCCATCGATGACATGCGTCGCCTCCTTCACGACCTGCCGCTGGGTGACGTGTCCACGTCGATGACCATCAACGCCACCGCTCCGATCCTCCTGCTGCTCTATCAGTTGGTGGCCGAGGAGCAGGGTGTTGCAGCCGACCGGATCCGGGGGACCGTTCAGAACGACATCCTCAAGGAATACGTCGCCCGGGGCACCTACATCTACCCCCCGGGGCCGTCGATGCGGATCGTGACCGACCTGTTCGCCTACGCCGCATCGGAGCTGCCCAACTGGAACACCATCTCCATTTCGGGGTACCACATTCGGGAGGCCGGCTCCACTGCCGCCCAGGAGATGGCATTCACGATCGCCAACGGCATCGCCTATGTGAGAGCCGCCGTGGCCGCCGGCCTCGACATCGACGTGTTCGCTCCCAGGCTCAGCTTCTTCTGGAACGGCCACAACCACTTCTTCGAGGAGATCGCCAAGTTCCGGGCCGCCCGCCGTATGTGGGCCCGTCTCATGCGCGAGGAGATGGGGGCGACCGACCCCCGCTCGTGGGCGATGCGCTTCCACACCCAGACCGCCGGGTCGACCCTCACCGCACAGCAGCCACTCAACAACGTGGTGCGAACCACCGTCCAGGCACTGGCGGCGGTGATGGGCGGGACCCAGTCGCTGCACACCAACTCCTTCGACGAAGCACTGGGCCTCCCCACCGAGGAGTCCGCCACCCTGGCACTGCGAACCCAGCAGATCCTCGCCTTCGAGTCGGGCACCACCGGCACCGTCGACCCGTTGGCCGGGTCCTACTTCATCGAGTCGCTCACCGACGAGCTCGAAGCCAGAGCCACGGATCTGTACGACCGGATCGAAGGCATGGGTGGCGCCGTGCGGGCCATCGAGGCCGGGTTCATGCAGGCCCAGATCGAGGACGCCGCCTACGAAGAGGCCCGTCGCCAGGAGTCGGGCGAGTCGGTGGTGGTCGGTGTGAACCGCTTCGCCGAGAACTCGGCCGGCGTCGTCCCTGTCATGAGAATCGACCCCGACCTCGAGGCCGGACAACGCTCCCGTCTGACAGCGTGGAAAGCCCAACGCGACCCACTCGCGGTCGAAGCCGCACTCGCCGAAATCACCGACACCGCCACAGGACCGGACAATCTGCTCCCGGTCATGAAGCATGCCCTCGTGCTCGGCGCCACCGTCGGCGAAGTGTCCGATGCCCTGCGCGGCGTGTTCGGAGTGCACAGACCGTAACGAGCGACGAGCGACGAGCGACGAGCTGCCAGCCGCTTGCGGGCTTCACCGTGGTCTCGTCAGGTCTGGCACCGCCTCCGGACCTGCGGTCGGCGGACACATCTCCCTTCGGGCAGTTCCGCAACAACCTCCACCTCCGCCACACACGCGTAGGGGCGGCCGAGGCGCGAGTACGCCCAAACCCGAACCCTTGGCTCGTTGCTTTGGCTCGTCGCTCGTTGCTTTGGCTCGTAGCTCGTCGCTGGCCTACCTGGTACCTGGTAGCTTTCCGGCTGTCGAGTAGCCTCTCGGCGGTGAGCGCTCCTACTCATTCCACCCCGGTCCGGTTTCTCGTCGTGGGTGGAGGGCCGGCCGGTGTGGCCGCCGCCACCACTGCTGCTTCGTTGGGGGCGAGGGTCACGCTCGTCGAGAAGTCGATCATCGGTGGTGCCGCTCATCTGTGGGATTGCATCCCGTCGAAGACGATGGCGGCCACGGCCATCCGGGCCGACTCGATCCGCAACGCCGCCAAGTTCGGGTTGGTCGCCGACCCGGGGCGGATCAATCCGGCCGAACTGGCGGAGCGGATTCAAACAATCTCGAGCGACATCACCAAGAGCTGGGTTCAGCTGCTCGATTCCCAGGACGTCGAGATCCTGCGGGGGCGGGGACGGTTCACGGACCCGAACACGGCGGTGATCGCCACCGACGACGGGGGCGAGGTCACCCGCTCCTTCGATATCGCGCTGGTGTCGACGGGGTCGGACCCCCGGGTGCCCGAGTGGGTGATCGTCGATGGTGAGCGCATCCTCACCACCCGCGACGCCTACGACCTCCCCACGATTCCCGAACATCTGGTGGTGATCGGCTCGGGTGTCACCGGCGTCGAGTTCGTACACATCTTCGAGTCCCTCGGCTCGCAGGTCACCCTGGTCGTCAGCCGTCAGCACATTCTGCCGCACCGTGACGCCGAGGTGGCGTCGGTACTCCAGGAGGACTTCCTCGATCGGGGTGTGAAGCTGGTGATGGGTGCCCGCGCCACCGCCATCGAACGCGAGGGTGAGGGAGTGGTGGTCAAGTGTGATGACGGCCGTGCCGTGCGTGGGAGCCATGCACTGCTCGCCATCGGGTCGGTGCCGCTGACCGACGGGATCGGGCTGGCCGAGGCGGGTGTCGAGACCGACCACGGGTACATCGGTGTCGATGCCTACCAGCGATCCTCCGCACCGCACATCTACGCGGCCGGTGACTGCACCGGGCAGATGCCGCTCTCGTCGGTCGCATCGATGCAGGGTCGAAAGATCGCCCGCCACGCCATGGGGCTGCCCGTGACGCCCATCGACTATCAGAAGGTCACCCAGGCCGTTTTCACCCAGCCCGAGATCGCCTCGGTGGGTCTCGAAGAGGTGGGGGCCGCCCAGGAAGGTCGGAAGGTGCGCACCACCAAGGTGCCGTTCGCCTCCAACGCCCGTTCGGTTTTGCAGGGATACACGAGAGGTTTCGTGAAGGTGATCTCCGATCCGGCCACGGGCGTCGTCCTCGGCGGCACCATCGTCGGCCACCGTGCCTCGGAGCTGATCGGGATCATCGCGCTGGCGGTGCAGGCCCGGGTCACCGTCTCGATGCTGGTCGAGACTCTCATGGTCCACCCCAGTCTCAGCGAGAGCATCACCGACGCTGCCGAGTGAGGTCGTCGGCCCCGGGCGCTTCCAGGACCATTCTGGACAGGACAAAGAAGCACCGACGGTGCTACTTGATGATGGCGATGACCTCTCCCGCAGCGACGGTGTCGCCCGGTTGAACCCTCAGGTCCACCAGTTCACCGTCGATCGGGGCCTTGACCTCGTTCTCCATCTTCATGGCCTCGAGCACACAGATCGTGGCGCCGGCGGTCACCCGCTCGCCCGCCTTGGCGCTCACCTTGACGATCGTTCCCTGCATCGGGGCGGCGATGATCCCATCGGAGTGCCCGCCGGCCGTGGTCCGTTCCAGCTTCGGTGGCCTCCGACGGGTCGCTCCGGGTCCCGCCGACGACGGGGCATCCGGTGCCCAGAACGCCACTTCGAACCGACGTCCGCCCACCTCGACCGTCATCGCCCTCCGGGTGAGCGCTTCCTCGGCGGGAAGCGTCTCGGTCTGGATGGGGTGAGCCGCAACCATCTGGACGTCGGTCTCCATCCACCTGGTGTGGTGGCGCCCGGCGATGAAGTCGGGGTGAGCCAGCACGACCTGGTGGGCGGGAATCGTGGTCGCAACACCATGGACGACGTATTCGTCGAGCGCCCGACGTGCCCGCGCGATCGCCTCGGTGCGGGTCGGGCCCCACACCACGAGCTTGGCCATCAGATTGTCGTAGTACTGGCTCACGGTCGACGCCGGTCGAACCCAGCCGTCCACCCGCACGCCGATCCCGGATGGTTCGCGGTACTCCGAGATGCGGCCGGGGGAGGGGATGAAATTCCGGTACGGGTCCTCGGCATTGATGCGGAGCTCGATGGCGTGGCCCCTCGGTTCGACCGAGGTCGTGGACAGTGGCTCGCCGTTGGCGATGCGGATCTGCTCGCGCACCAGATCGAGGCCGGTCACCATCTCGGTCACCGTGTGCTCGACCTGGAGTCTCGTGTTCATCTCGAGGAAGTAGAAGTCTCCGCTCTGGTCGAGCAGGAACTCGACGGTGCCGGCGTTGACGTACCCGCACGATCGCGCCACCGACAGCGCCGCCTCTCCGAACCGGGCCCTGATCTCGGGCGTCATCGCCGACGATGGGGTTTCCTCGACGAGTTTCTGATGGCGCCGTTGGACCGAGCAGTCCCGCTCCCCGGCGAACAGCTCGCCACCGTGGGTGTCCAAGAGGATCTGTGCCTCCACGTGGCGGGGACGGTCGATGTACTTCTCGACATACACCTCGGGACTCCCGAAGTACGCCTCGGCTTCGCGGCGGGCGCCGTCATAGGCGTCGGAGACCTCGGAGGCGTCCCACACCACGCGAAGACCCTTGCCCCCGCCACCGTGGGCGGCCTTGATGGCGACCGGATAGCCGAAGTCTGCGGCGACGACCTTGACCCCATCCGCATGCTCCAGCGGCTCCACCGTTCCGGGCACCGTCGGTGCGCCGGCGGCGATGGCGGCCCGGCGGGAGGAGATCTTGTCGCCCATGACCCGAATGGCCGCAGGTGGCGGGCCAACCCATCCGATCCCGGCATCGATCACCCGCTGAGCGAAGTCGGCGTTCTCGGACAGAAACCCGTACCCGGGGTGGATCGCAGCAGCGCGCGACTCGCGGGCGATCTCCAGAACCCGATTCGAATTGAGATACGAATCCGCCGGTGCGGCTCCCCCCACGTTCCACGCCTCGTGGGCCAACTCGACGTGCAGAGCGTCGCGATCGAGCTCGGAGTACACCGCAATGGTCCGCAGACCCATCTCCCGGGCCGTGCGGATCACCCGCACCGCGATCTCGCCCCGGTTGGCGATGAGAATCGACTCGAACATCAGCAGGGGCCCGTCGAAGAACGCATCGGAGGAATGGTAGGTGCCGCGAAGCGGGGCTGCAGCCACCAGCTGCCAGCTGCCAGCTGCCAGCTCCCAGCTGCCAGCTCCCAGCTCTACAGCGGAATGTTCCCGTGCTTTCTCGGTGGCATCACTTCGCGCTTGGTGCGGAGCATGGCGAGTGCTCTGATCAGTTTGACCCTGGTCTCGCGGGGTTCGATGACTTCGTCGACCAGCCCGAGCTCGGCGGCGCGGTAGGGGTTGTTGAACTGGCTTTCGTACTCGGAGATCAGCTCGGTGCGGCGTGCCTCGACGTCGTCGGCGTCGGCGATCTCACGGCGGAACACTACGTTGACCGCACCCTGGGCGCCCATGACGGCGATCTCGGCGGATGGCCATGCGTACACCAGGTCGGCGCGGATGCCGCGGGCGTTCATCACCAGATAGGCGCCGCCGTAGGCCTTGCGGGTGATGACTGTGACCCTGGGCACGGTGGCTTCGCAGTAGGCGTACAACAGCTTGGCGCCGTGGCGGATGATCCCCTGATGTTCCTGGGCGACACCGGGGAGGAACCCGGGCACGTCGACGAAGGTGACGAGCGGAATGTTGAAGGCGTCGCAGAAACGGACGAATCGGGCCGCCTTCTCGGACGCCTCGATGTCGAGGGTGCCGGCCAACACGGCAGGCTGGTTGGCGACGATGCCGACCGAGTGCCCGTCGAGACGGGCGAAGCCGACCAGGATGTTCTTGGCGAAGTGCTCGTGGACCTGGAAGAACTCGCCGTCGTCGACCACCTGGCCGATGAGCGTCACCATGTCGTACGGCTGGTTGGCGGAATCGGGAATGATGCGGTCGAGGCTGTCCTCGATCCGATCGCGACTGTCGGTGGGCGCGAAGTACGGCGGCATCTCCATGTTGTTCTGCGGCACGAACGACAGCAGGTAGCGGACAGTCTCGAGCGCCGTCTCGCCGTCGGGCATCACGAAGTGGGTGACACCGGATTTCGAGGCGTGGGTGAAGGCTCCGCCCAACTCCTCGAAGGTGACATCTTCGCCGGTCACGGTCTTGATGACGTCCGGCCCGGTGATGAACATGTGCGAGGTTCCGTCGACCTGGAAGATGAAGTCGGTGATGGCGGGGGAGTAGACGGCGCCACCGGCGCACGGGCCCATGATGAGCGAGATCTGGGGGATCACCCCCGACGACCGTACGTTGCGCTCGAAGATGCGCCCATACCCGTCGAGGGCGGCGACGCCCTCCTGGATGCGGGCCCCGCCCGAGTCCTTCAGACCGATGAGGGGAGCGCCCATCTCCAAGGCCATGTCCATGACCTTGCATATCTTGGCGGCGACCGCCGATCCGAGGCTGCCACCGAAGACGGTGAAGTCTTCGGCGAACACGAACACGGTGCGACCGTCGACGGTGCCCCACCCGGTCACCACGGCGTCGCCCGGCGGCCGTTTGTCCTCGATGCCGAAGCCGCGGGCCTGATGGCGCACCATCATGTCGACTTCCTGGAACGAGCCCTTGTCGAGGAGCAGGTCGATGCGTTCGCGAGCGGTCAGCTTTCCCTGCTCGTGCTGGCGCGCCACCGCCCGCTCACTCCCGGCATGCAGGGATTCATCCCTCAGCCGTCTCAGTTGCTCGATACGAGCCTCGGTGCCCACCGTGTCTCCTCCGGGTCGGCCTGTACGATTCCGCACAGTATGGCAACACCCTATTCGGTCGTTCGGCTGGGCGTGACCGACTCCACCCAGGACGATGCCCGTCGGCACCTCATCGATGAACCCGTCCTGGTGATCGCCGACGCCCAGACGGCCGGTCGTGGTCGCGGCGGGTCGACCTGGAAAACAGCTCCGCGAGCCGTTGCCATGTCGCTGGCGCTCCGGCCCGAATGGCCGGTATCGAGTTGGCCGCTGTTGCCGCTGCTCGCCGCAGTGGCCGCCGCCCGGGTGGTCGACTGCCAGCTCAAGTGGCCCAACGACCTCCTGGTGGCCGGCCGCAAGGTCGGTGGGATCCTGGTGGAGGCCGGCGATGGCCCGGTCGTGATCGGTCTCGGTCTCAACCTGTGGTGGCAGGACGCCCCCGGCGGCTACGGCGCCGTGTTCGCTGATGAGCCGCTCGACAATCAACCCGATGCGATGGCCGGCTCCTGGGCCGACCACCTGCTGGGCCTCGTGGGAGCCGGACCCGGCGTCTGGCCCCACGACGAGTACGTCAGTCGCTGCGTCACGATCGGCGCCGACATCACCTGGGACCCCGCCGGCGAAGGACACGCCGTCGGAATCGCACCGGACGGAGCCCTCATCGTGGAAACCCCCACCGGACCGAAGACGATCCGCTCAGGTGAGGTCAGGCATCTGAAGACAACAGCCACCAGCTACGAGCCATGAGCGACGAGCTACGAGCCATGAGCGACGAGCGACGAGCCAGAAGAGCTGCTCGCTATCGCGGGATGGTCTGTGCCATGGCGTTGAGCGGAGGATGTGGACGGCTGCGACCACCCGCCATCGGTGGAGGTTCACAGCTCCAGCATGGCTCTACGAAGAACGTGCCTGCACGGGCCGGTGGGCCGGTTCCGGGTAGGGGCGGCCGAGGCGGGCGAGGACGCTCTATGCCCGAGCCGTGTTACCCGGCGAAGGCGAGGGGTCGCCGCAGATGGCAACGAACTTGGCGGTCGAAACGCAAACGATGCCCTGGCGGTAAGGCGTAAACGATCCCCTGGCGGTTCTCCCGCAGCCAGTCTCGCTCGTAGCTCGTAGCTCGTAGCTCGTAGCTCGTAGCTCGTAGCTCGTAGCTAGCTATCCGACCTCTTGAACCGACGCTTTCGGCAGCGTGGCCAGGAAGAAGTCGACGAGTCGCTGAATGGCGTCCTCGGCCGAGCCCTGGTCGTAGGTGGGGCCGCCGTCGTCGAGGAATCCGTGTCCCACCCCTTCGTAGAGCAGCCAGCTTCCCGAGGCGTTGCGGTTCTGGGCCTCGTCAACGGTGTCGGGGTCGACGAGGTCGTCTTCTGCGCCGTAGATGGCGAGGATCGGAGGGGCGAGGTGGTCCAGCATGTCGGCTACCTGGTAGCGGCGCTCTTCGTCGCCGGTGAGGGGGGCATAGGCCACGGCGGCCGAGGCAACCCACGGGCGGTGGGCGGCCTGGATGAGGGCGAAACGTCCGCCGACTTCGAGTCCGAGAACGCCGACCCGTGCCGCGTGCGCCCACTCGATGTCTTCGCTCGACAGGTACTCCTGGACCTCGTCGAGGACCCGGACCGCTTCGCCGTCGTCGAGGTCGTGGTAGGTCTCGAGAGCGTCGCCGGTGCGGTCGTTCGCGTAGAGGTCGACTGCGATCACCGCCACCCCCCGCCGGGCGATGCGGCGGGCCAAGTGCTTCTCGTGGGCGGTGACACCGTCGATATCGGGTACGAGGATGACGACCGGGAACCGGCCCGACTTGTCCGGGCGCGCCAGATATCCGGGGCGGTAGCCGGTCCCGACCGAAATCGGGAGGCCGCCGTACATGACCGAGTAAGTGCCTTCGTGCGGGAGTACAGCCACAGTGGGCGACAGGCTAGTACCGCTTCGATCGACCTATGGTGGCATCCGAGTCGAGGGTGCTCGGATCGCAAACGCACACGGCTGGTAGCCTCGCAACTCGCCGATCCTCATGACCGACTCCTCTCGAAAACCTCGTTCGCGCCTGCTCGTGTGGCTCAAGCGCACCGCCATCGCCGCCTTGGTGCTGGCCAACCTCGGGGTGTTCTATCTGTACTGGCAGATCCGATCGATCGAGGAAACGGTCATCGAGACCGCCGAGACGGTCGAGGAGGTGGTGCCACAGCTCACGCCCACCCTGCCCGGCTCGTCCGAGCCGATCACGTTTCTCCTCGCCGGGTCGGACTCACGCGAGAACCTCGAGTCGACCGAAGGCTTCGGGGACTTCGAGGGAGAACGTTCCGACGTGATCATGCTCGTCCGGATCTACCCGGCTGATGGCCGTGCCCAGATTCTCAGCCTGCCGCGGGATCTGTGGGTCGAGATCCCCGGTCATGGGTCTGGAAAGATCAACGGTGCGTACGGGCTGGGCGGCGCCTCGCTCGTGGTGGAAACCGTGAAGGGCTTCGCCGATGTCGACATCAACCACTACGTCGAGGTCGACTTCGTCGGCTTCCAGGCCATCGTCGATCAACTGGGCGGGGTCACGATCGACTTCGAGTACCCGGCCCGCGACGCCAAGTCCGGCCTCGACGTGGGGGCAGGTCCCCAGATCCTCGACGGCACCCAGGCGCTGGCCTACGCCCGCTCCCGCAGCTATCAAGAGCTCAGGGAGAGCGGTTGGATCTCGGTCGATGCCGACGACTTCGGCCGAGCCGGTCGCCAGCAACAGCTCATCATCGCCATCCTCGACCAGATCAAACGACCGTCGTCGATCACCGAGGCCGGGTCGATCATCGGGTCGTTCGCCCAGCACGTGACCATGGACGCGGCACTGGCCGACTCCTCGATGATCGAGCTGGCGTTCCGGATGCGGGGGCTGCGCGGCTCCGGTATCGAGACCGCCACGCTCCCGGGTGTCATCGACACGGTGGGCCAGCAGTCGGTGGTGCTACCCCAGGAGCCGCAGGCCACGGCGGTTGTCGAGGCGTTCCGCACCGGCCGTCCGATGGCGCCGGCGATCGGAGCCGAGGATGGGCCCATGACCGTGTTCGTCCTCAACGGCAACGGCTTGTCGGGCAGCGCCGGCGAATGGTCCAATGTGTTGGGAGCGGCAGGTTTCCTGGTGGGCTCCGTGGACGATGCGGAGCGGTCCGATTACTCCCAGACCCTGGTGAGGGTGCGTTCCGGTGAGGAGGCAACCGGTGAGTTGGTCGTGGCTGCGCTGGGGTTCGGTCGTGTCGAGTCGGGGGTGGTTGCCGCCGATGCCGACGCCGTGGTGGTACTCGGTGCGGACGCGGCCGGTACGGCCGGGTAGTGTGCCGGCGGATCGGGAGAGGGAGCAATCGTGGACGTAGCCGTCATCGGCGGAGGGTATGTGGGTCTGGTCCAGGCCGCCGGTCTGGCGCGCCTTGGTCATCGGGTTCGTGTCGGCGAGGTGAACCCGGCCAAGCTGGCCGAATTGGAGGCCGGACGGCTTCCGATCTACGAGGCCGGACTCGACGATCTCATGGAGGAGGCGCTGGGTTCCGGCTCGCTGACCTTCCACGCTGACAATCTCGAGGCGGCGGGGTCTGCCGACGTCACCTTCCTGTGCCTGCCCACGCCTCCGGGGGTGGATGGAGCCGCCGACCTCAGCGTGGTCGAGGCCGTGATCCGCCAACTCGCCGACGGCTTGAGGGCCCAGTCGGTGGTTGTGGTGAAGTCGACGATTCCGGTGGGCACCACGGCCCGCCTGTCGAAGCGGTATGGCGGCCGGCTGAGACTGGTCGGGAACCCGGAGTTCCTCCGTGAGGGCTCGGCGGTGTCGGACTTCCTCCATCCCGATCGCATCGTCGTCGGATGCGACGACCGGGAGGCGGCCGAGACGGTGGCGGCCCTCTACGACGGGCTCAACACCCGGGTCCTTTTCACGGATCCGACCTCGGCGGAGCTCATCAAGTACGGCGCCAACGGCTACCTGGCGACACGCCTCACCTTCGTCAACGCCCTCGCCAACATCGCCGAGTCGGTGGGTGCCGACATCCTCGACGTGGTCGAGGGTATGGGCCTGGATCCGCGTATCGGCCCCCACTTCCTGCGGCCCGGTCCCGGGTACGGGGGTTCCTGCTTCCCGAAGGACACCATTGCACTGCTCGCCACCTCCAGACAGGCGGGATACGAGTTCACGCTGCTCCAATCCGTGGTCGATGCCGACCGTTCCCAACGTCACTGGATCGTGGGCAACATCCGTCGCCTGGTCGGCGGTGATCTCGCCGATGCCCGAATCGGAATGTGGGGGGTGGCCTTCAAGGCCGGGACAGACGACACGAGGGAGTCGCCGGCGCTGAAGATCGCCCAGATGCTCACCGCCGATGGAGCCACTGTCGCCGCCTACGACCCGGAGGCAACATCCGACGCCATCGAGATGGCGGGCGACCCGGTGGCGGCAGCCAAGGGTGCGTCAGTGCTCATCATTGCCACCGAGTGGCCCGAGTTCCGTTCGATCGACCTGGCGAGGGTGGCGGCGGCGATGGAGGGCAACGTGGTCTACGACCTTCGCAACCTGCTCGATCCCGCCGCGGTGAGAGCGGCCGGTCTGGTCTACATGGCCCTGGGTCGCCCCAACGCGTAGGGGGTGGTCCTCAACCTCTGCCGGACTCGGACATCGGATCAGAGGAAGAGGTCTTCCTGGGGTGACCGGACCATCGTGACGGCCCCCGCCGTCCCGGGCTTGTATTCGACGCCCCGAACGATGGCCACCGGAATCTGCGAGGCCTTTCCCATCACGAGGTCGGCGGCGGCTGCGACCTCGTCGGCGATGGCGACCTCCGAGACCTCGAGCAGTTTGCCGTACGCATCGGTGGAACCGCGCAGGTCGGTGATCGGCTCCATGCCGGCAACGCCGATGGCGACATCGGTGAGGCCGCGTCGCCACACCCGACCGAACGTGTCGGAGACGATCACGGCCACATCCACACCGAGTAGGTGGGACAGCTTGAGCCGGATCCGGTTGGCGGACAGGTCCGGGTCGATGGGCAACAGGATGGCGCGGGCGTGGCCGGCGTTGGATCGGTCCACGCCGGCATTTGCACAGATGAATCCGTGTCTGGTGCGGGCAATCACCAACGGTCCGCGTCGGCGGATGATGTCGCTCGCCTCCTGCTCGATCAGGTGGCGGTGGGCGTCTGGCCCGTCATCGTCGAGTTCGACGATGCGGCCTTCCGCCTTCGAGACGATCTTGTGGGTCACCACGACGACGTCGCGGTCGGCGAGCGTGATGTCGGCGTGCGCCAGGGCGGCGACGATGACGGTGGCGACGTCGTCGCCCGGCTCCACTTCGCCGATCCCGGTCACCGGGGTCACGGTCAGGCCAGCCACGTGAGAATCTCCTGTGCGAGAGCGGTGGCGGCCTCCGGTTCGGCGATCATCGTGTCGGTGCGGAGTACCGAGACACTCGTAGGCGGAGCTGTGGTCTCGGCGGTGTCGATGACGAGATGGCTCACCACGCCGCCGTACGCTTCGACGATGCCGGTGAGGTCATTGGTCAGCCCGACGCCGCGCATGGCCTCGGCGGCTGGGCCTTTGATCGCCCGTCCGCTGATGAGGGGGCTGACGGCGACGACGGTCCCGACCGCGCTCACCGCCTCCCCGACTCCCGGAACGGCGAGTATCGGCCAGATCGAGAGCACCGGGTTGGAGGGGGCGATCACGACGGCGTCGGCGGTGTGGAGGGCATCGAGGACGCCGGGAGCGGGCCTCGCCTGGTCGGCGCCGGCGAACCTGATGCCGATGACCTCGTCGGCATGGCGTCTCCTCACGAAGTAGGTCTGGAAGTCCAGTTCGCCGTCGGGCGTGGCGACCATGGTGCGAACGGGGTCATCGGTGGCGGGCAGGACCGGCGTGGAGATCCCGAACCCACTGCAGATGTCTGCGGTGATGTCGCTCAGGCGGTGTCCCGACGCCAGGCGCCCCGTGCGATACAGATTGACGGCGAGGTCGACGTCACCGAGACGGAACGACGTGTCGGCATCCGGGAACCGGGAGAGTTCGTCCATGGCTCGCCACGTCTCCTTGGACCGGCCCCAACCGTGTGGCCCCTGTTCACCGGCGAGGGTGTAGATCACCGTGTCGAGATCGGCCGACACGTGAAGACCGTGGATGAGATCGTCGTCGCCGGTATTGACGACTACCGTTACCTTCGCCCCGGGGATCGCAGCCAGGCCTCGAGCCATCCGGGCCCCGCCCACACCGCCAGAGAGCATCACGAGCTGCATCGACCCGCCAAGGTATTTCTCGTCATGACCGCCTCCACTGAGTTGCCCTCCGGATTGGAAGACGACCTCGATCACACGCCGACACCGGCGGTGATCGCGGCCGTCCTGTTCGTCGACGAGCGCTCTCTCCCGGTCTCGGTCGAGGCCGTCAAGACGCAAGTCTACGGAGTCGATCGGGTAGTGGTTCTCGGTGGAGGCTCGGTGGCGGCCGCACTCGCCGCAGCTCGCGGTGCAGACCACATGGCCTCCTACGCCGATTTCGTGAGGTTCCTCGGCGCCGATGCCGACTACGTGTGGCTCCTGCATGGTGATGCTCGACCCCGCCCGGACGCACTGGGAGCCCTGGTGACCGAGACCGAGCGCAACGAGGCGTCGCTGGTTGGTTCCAAGGTGCTCGACGGGGGCGCCCCCGATCGGCTCGAGTCGGTCGGGGCTGCCACTGACGTGTTCGGTGAGCCGTACACGGGACTCGACCCCGAAGAGGTCGATCTGGAGCAGTACGACGTGGTGCGCGACGTCGCCTTCATCTCCGGTGTCTCGATGCTGGTGCGCCGCGACCTGCTCAAGGGTCTGGGCGGCATCGACGAGACCCTGCCGCCGGTGGCGGCCGGTCTCGACTTCTCCCAGCGTGCGCGCATCGCCGGGGGTCGGGTGATGGTGGCACCGTCTTCCGAGGTCCTGCATCTGAAGATCTGTGGGCAGGAGGGCGCCGGGTGGCGCGAGCAGGCCGGCCGCATGCGGGCGATGATGAAGGCCTACCGCTGGATCACGCTGCTGTGGGCGATCCCGGCCGGATGGCTGTTGGCCCTGGCAGATGGAGTGCTTCGTCTGTTCCTCGGTTCGACCCGCCCTCTGACGGACCTGATGCGGGCATCCGCCTGGAATCTGATGCGGTTGCCATCCACCTTGCGCGCCCGGAACGCGGTGCGGGCGGTGCGGGCCACCGGTGACGAGGAGTTGTTTCGCTACCAGGTCTCGGGCTCGGTGCGTCTCCGTGCGCTCGGCGCCGATCTCGCCTCCCGCTTCGGGTGGATCATCGACCAGGAGCCGGGTGTCGTCACCGAGGAGGAGCTGGAGCGGGAGCCATCGATCGGGGGACCGGCCGGCCTCGCCGTCGCCGTCCTCATCGTCGGGTTGTCCACCAGATCGTTGTGGTTCGCCCGGCCGGTCGGGTCGGGGTTCTGGCTTCCGCTGCATTCCGACGCCGCGTCCGTCATCGCCTCGTACTCGGGAGGCTGGAACCCTGCCGGTCTCGGAAGCACCCAGACCCTGCACCCGTCTGCCGCCGCCGTCTCGGTGGTCCAGTGGCTGCTCGGAGTCTGGACCGGAACGATCAGCCTGATCACAGGCGTGGCCGTGGTCGCCGCGGTGTGGGGCGTGGCTCGCCTGTTGGCCTCGCTCGGAGTGGCTGGCGCCTCCAAATGGCTGGCGGGCATCGCCTACGTCCTGGGACCCTTCACGGTGGCATTCACCGAAACGGGCTACTGGCCCGGGTTCGTTGCGCTCGGAGCGTTGCCCTGGCTCGTGGAAGCCGTGATCACGCACGTCGACGGGCACGGGCGCGCCATGTGGGGCAGGGTAGGGCGCGTCGTCCTGTCCGCAGGTCTGACCGCCTCGTTCGCACCGTTGGCGATCGTGGTGCCGCTCCTGGTTGTGGCGCTGGCAATCCCGATCATGAGCCGCACCGGCATCCGGGTATCCGCCCTCTGGTGGGCGCTGGTCGGACTGGTGGCCGGAGCCGATGTCGTGGCGCCGTACCTGCTCGGGGTGCCGCCTGCGGCCCTCACGGCCGACACGGTGGTTTCCGATCCGTGGCCTTCGGTGGTCGTCGGCCTGGCGCTCGTTGCCGCATCGATCTTCACGGTGGTGTTGGCCCCGCCGGCCCGGGCCCGGGTGGCGGGCTGGGGAGGGGCGATGTTGGGCTTGGCGCTGCTCCTGACGACCGTGCCCGGCGTGACCGGCGAGTTGAGGGTGGCGACGGTTGCCCTGGCTGCTCTCGGGTCCGCCTTCGTGATCGGTGGAGCCATCAGGGTGGACTTCGACACCAGCGCCCCGGCGGTGGCCGCCCAGACGCTGGGTGTGCTCGCATCCGTGATCGTGATCGGCGCCTCCCTGCCGCTCGTGTTGGACGGCCGCGCCGGGCTGCCCGATGAAGGCTGGTCCGACCGCCTCGAGTTCGTGGCGGAGCTCCAATCCGCTTCCGGTCTCGATCGGACCCTGCTGATAGGCCCGGCCGAGGCGCTGCCAGGCGATCACCGCCTGGGGGACGGATACGCCTATCGCCTGGTGACGGGAGCCGAACCGACGCTGGACCAGGGTTGGCTCGGGCTGGCACGCATTGGTGATCGGGCGCTCGGGAACACGTTGACAGCGGTGAACGCAGGTTCCACCGCCCGCCCAGGTGAGTTGCTGGCGGAGTTCGCGGTGCGCTGGGTCGTCGTCGCCGACGGCACTCCCTTGCTCGACGTCCTGGCATCCCAGGTCGACCTCGCCGAGCGCCAGCGGCTCGAAGGTTGGGCGGTGTACGAGAACCTGGCAGCCCGGCCACGGCTCGAGCACCCCGCCGGAACCTGGGAGGGGGCGCGGGCCGGCGCCGGCGGCCCCCCCGGGGACGCTCGGATTCGGCTGGCCGACAACGCAGATCCCGGTTGGGGGCCCGACTGGGCGCAATCCGAGTGGGCGAACGAGCTCTCGGCGTCGGACGGTGCCATCTCGTTCCAACCGGATCCTCTGCGCCGCTGGCTCGCCGTTGCATCGGCGGCGATCCTGGCCGGGTCGGCTGGGCTGGCGTTCTTCGGGAGGCGACGGGCGTGATCAGAAGACTCATCCAACTGGCACTGGTGCTGGCGACCATCTCGGGTGCCTGGCTGCTCCGTCCCGTGCCGACGGAGGCGGGTCTCGACCTCGGTCTCGAGCCGGCGCCGCCGGCATTCGTGGGCTGCATCGGCTGGGTGGATCGCGATCTCGCCTCTTGGGTCCTGATCGGATCGGTCGTCCGCGGCGATGTGCTCGCCACGCTGGTCGCTCCCGGCGATCCGGCCCAGGTGGTCGTGTCGGTGGACCCGGCAGGGGGAGCCGTCTTCTCGATGGGCGACGAAATCGGCGCAGCAGGGATCGTCGGGGCACTGGCCGAGATGCCTACCTCAGATGCCGGCGCCACAGTGCTCAGTACGAGGGAGGCCGCAGCCGCCGCGTCCTCGTGCACCGCTCCTTCCACCGGGACGTTGGTTGCCGTCGGCGGGTCGACCAACACCGGCGAGACCCTGGACCTGGTGCTCACCAACCCCTACGCAGCCGATGCCGTCGTCTCCGTCTCCTCCAGCAGCGAAGCCGGGGAAGACTCTGCGACCGAAATCGCTTCGATCCTCGTTCCAGCGCGCACGACGGTGGTCCGGGGCCTCGAGACGCTCCTGACACTTCGCCAGTCGCTGTCGGTCCGCATGGAGGTTCAACGGGGTGCGATCCATGGTGCGCTGGTGCAGGGATCGGAGGGCGATGTCTCGATCATCGAGGCGGTCGAGCCCGCACAGGACTGGTGGGTCCCGTCGCTGCTCGTCGCCGAGGCCACCAGCCGGGTCGTGATCGCCAACAGTTCGGTGGTTCCAGTTGACATTCTCGTCGACGTCTACGAGGGGGGTACCTTCACCGAGGGCGCATTCGAAGGTGTCGTGGAGGCCAGGTCCCAACTCGAGATCTCGGTGGATGAGTTCGCGGACGGGCCCGCCGGCTTCCGGGTGAGTTCCGACGGTCCGATCGTTGTCGGGCTGGTGGTTGATGGAGTCACCTCCAGGGCCGCCACGCCTGGGACCACACTCTCGACCGAGTGGATCCTGGCCGGAAGCGGCTCTCTCGACTCAGCTCGGGCCTGGGTTCTCAATCCGGGCGAGGTCGAGGCCGAACTCATACTTCAGCCTCTCACTCCGGGGCTGCCGGCTCAAGCGGCCACGGTGCCGGCGGATGCCGTCGTTGCGGTTGTCGTCGACCCAGGCGGGGCCGGGTATCTGATCCGGTCCACCTCCGAGATCGCCGTGTTCTGGTCCGGACGCCAGGTGGGGTTGGCGCTGGCGACCGGCCACCCCCTGGCGGGGGTCGCCGAGTGATCGCGTGAACGACCCGCTCTCACGTTTGCTCGTGGTCTTGGCGGTGGTGGGGGTGACGTTGGCCTTCGCCCTGGCCGTCCGCCGGGGGATGGCGGTGAGACGACGGTCGGTGCAGATCGACCTCCCACACTCCGGCGTCGTGGTGTTCGCCTCGTCGGGATGTGTGACCTGCGCCAGGCTCGAGGCGGAGTTGTCCCAGGCCGGCATCGCCGACGTGACCGTGCTCGACTGGGATGAGTCGCCCGAGCTGTTCCTCTCGGCCCACATCGACCGGGTGCCAACACTCGTGTCACTCGACGCCGGTGGGACGGGATGGATGGTGCAAGGGGTGCCGTCGGCGGCCCGGCTGCGGAAATGGCTCGGAGGTCCTTGAATGGGCGATGGCAGTGCCCTACCGTCTCTGCCATGACCACGACGTGCATACGCTGCTCGACGCCCGCCGCTTCGGTGATGACGTTCGACTATCAGGAGCGATCGGTGTGGCTCGTCGAGTTCGAGTCACCCCCGGACCTGGGGGCCGGCTACAGCATGTGCACACCGCACGCCGATCGGATGACGCCGCCACTCGGGTGGACGCTCACAGATCGCCGCAACGTGACCCGGCTGTTCGCTCCGGCAGCCAGTTCCGGCGTCGCCTGAACCCGTGAGTCTCGATCGCGACCTGCTGGACGCGGTGCGGGAGCTCGACGAACACGGCCTCCGTCGTCTCCTCATCCTCGCCCGGGCCCGGCTCGAGACCACCGGAGTCCCATTGTCCGCCCAGCCCAACGTGCGCCTCCGTCAACGCGCCGTGAAGTGCGGCAAGAGCGGGTGTGTCTCCTGCCCTCACGGGCCGTACTGGTACGCCTACTGGTCGGAAGGCGGCCGCAGGCGTTCGAGGTACATCGGCCGCCTGCTCGACGAAGACTGATCCGCCGGGAGCGGCGACCAGGCCGTCTCCGTCGGTGGTTCTGCGTTCTGCGCCAACCCGATAGAATGCTGGAGTCGTAGAGGTCGTAGAGCGGGGATCTCAGTCCATGAAGTGTCCACCATGAAGTGTCCACAATGCGGTGCCGGCGACGTCATCGAGATCAAGAACAAGATCGACGAGATCGAGATCGACTTCTTCTCGTGTCATCGCTGTGAGGAGAAGTGGTGGGACCGCAGTGGCGAGTCGGTGTCGCTCCGCGAGGTTCTCGACATCGTCCGGCGGGCACGGGGCTGACCGGCCCCTCCATGGCGACCGAAAACCGGAAGAGTGTCCGTTCCTGGACGCATGTTCTGATCGCAGCGGCGTCGTCGCTGGTCGTGCTCACGGTTCTCAACCCGCAGCTGGTGCTCACCGCCACCACCCCGGCGGGTGGCGACATGGGTGCCCACGTGCTCGGCCCTGCCTATCTGCGTGATGTCCTGCTCCCACAGGGCAAGTTGCTCGGGTGGTCGGACGCCTGGTTCGCCGGGTTCCCCGCCTTCTACTTCTACTTCCCGCTGCCGTCGCTGTTCATCGTTTTCCTCGACCTGTTCCTGCCGTATGGAGTCGCCTTCAAACTGGCCACGATCCTCGGTCTGATCGGGCTCCCCCCAGCGGTGCTGTATCTGGCCCGCAGCATCGGGTTCTCCACCACGATTGCCTCGGTGGCATCCGCCGGGTCGGCGGTGTTCGCGTTGATGGAGAGCTACACGATCTACGGCGGCAACGTCGCCTCGAGCATGGCGGGTGAGTTCGCCTACTCCTGGTCGTTCTCACTCGGGATGGTCTACCTGGGTCTGCTGATCAAGGCGGTGAGAGACGACGCTCGCTACGTGCCGTGGGCGGTGGCTGCGCTGGCTGCGACCGTGCTGTCGCACATCCTCACCACGCTCGTGCTGGTGTTCGCATCCTTCACCGTGCTGGCTTGGAAGGGAACCTTCCGCACCGCCGTCCGCATCTGGGTGTGGGCGTTCGCCATCACCGGGTTCTGGACGGTCCCTCTGCTCGCCCGGATCGGGCTGACCTCGGACATGTCATGGACGCCGCTGAGTCGGTGGGAGGAGGTGTTCCCGCTCGAGTTGTGGATCCTGATGCCGTTCGCCCTGGGCGGGCTCATCTGGGCGATGCTGCGCCATCCCCGAAGCCTTCCGGTGGTGGCCGCCATGCTCGTTCCGATCATCTACTACCCGCTCCCGGGGATTCTCCCGTCCTTCATCGAGTCGTTGGAAGGCGAGCGGTGGAAGCTCTGGAACGGTCGGCTGCTTCCCTATTGGTACTTCGGGGTCATCTTCTTCGCCTCGATCGGGATCGGGAGGTTGCTGGTGGCGGCAACCCGACGGATGCCGGACCGGATCTCGGGTTGGTGGGCGCGTGCCGCCGGTGTGGCTGCCGCCGGTGGTCTCGGGTGGCTGCTGGTGTTCCGGGAGGGCCCGGTGTGGTCCGGGTGGGCGTTGGCGGGTCTTGGAGTGGTGGTGGCGGCGCTGTCGCTCACCTGGATGGCCCCGATTCCCACCAGGGCGTTCATGGCGGTGACGGTGGCGGCACTGCTGGCGTTCGGCTCGCTGGCGGGGACCAACTTCATCTTCAAGTGGTCGCGATGGAACTACTCGGGCTACGAGGCGAAGACGGCGTGGCCCGAGTACCAGGGGGTGATGGCGCAGATGGCGCAACTACCCCCCGGGCGGGTCATGTGGGAGCAGGACTCCACGTCGAGCACGGGGCTCGACAAGTACGGCACCCCGATGGCGCCGATGTTGTTCCCCTACTGGACCGACTGGACGCATCCCTCGATGGAGGGCTTGTTCTTCGAGTCTTCGCTGTCCACTCCGTTCCACTTCCTCAACGCCACCGAGATGAGCGCCAAGCCGTCATCTCCGATTCCGGGACTCGAGTATCACCCGTTCGATTTCGATCGGGGGCTGCCGCACCTCGAGACGTTCGGTGTGCGCTACTACGTCTCGTATTCCACCGACGCCGCCGCCAAGGCGGACGACCGGCCCGAATTGACCAAGGTGGCCGACGCCGCCCCGTTCGCCATCTACGAGCTGTCCGAGGTGAACCAGGTGGAGGCCCTCACGCTGCTGCCGTCGGTGTTCGCAACCGCCGAGCAGCCACTCGAAGACGACCCCGGCAACTTCGATGACTTCGCCCTCGATTGGTATGGCGAGCTGGATGCGCTCGACCACATCGCGGTGACGGATGGGCTGGCATCGTGGGACACGGTGTCCCGGGTCTCGGACATGGTCGATGTCCCCACCGGCGCCGACTCCACGGCGGTATCGGACGTGGTGATGGGCGACCATGTCATCACGTTCCGCACCACGGCCGTCGGGGTACCGCACCTTGTGAAGGTCTCGTACTTTCCGAACTGGACGGTGGAGGGAGCCGACGGTCCCTTCCATTCCACACCTTCGCTGATGGTGGTGGTGCCGACGAAGGAGGAGGTCACGTTGCGGTTCCAGAACAGTTGGGCGGAGAACACCGGCAATGTCCTCACCCTCGTCGGGATCGGAGGGCTGGGGTGGGTGGCCATCGACCGGCGTCGCAAGCGTGGCGCCGAGCCGCTCAGCTCCGAAGCGCCCGCCTGATCGCCAGCAGGCCCTTGATCGTGCGCGGAACGCGCTTGAGCAGGGATGAGCGGGCGGGGCGGAGCTCCTCGACGATCACGGGCACTTCCGTGATGCGGGCCCCCGCCCGCTCCATCCGGACCACCAATTCGGTGTCGTAGAGGTCCTTGCGGCTCACGACGTCCAAAGCATGCAGACGTGCCGCCGCAGCCCGGAAGGCCTTGATGCCGTGGGTATCGGAGACCCTCGACCCCAGGATGGTTCGAAGCAACAGGTTGAACCCAAAGGTGGCGAACCGTCGGAACGCCGAGCGCCGGTCCTCGGACCGTGGATCGCGCTTTGATGCGATCACCACATCGGCCGAGGAGGTCAGCGATGACAGATCCTCCAGGAACTGGGCCGAGAAGTAGTCGATGTCGAAGGTGACCACCCAGTCGCCGGTGGCGACGAGGATCCCTTCCCTCATCGCCCCGCCGTAGTCGGGCGTGGGCAGCTCGTGGATCTGCACGGAGTCCCCGGCGGCGAGACGGGCAGCCGCCGCCGTCCCGTCGGTGGAGCCGTTCTCCATGATGAGGATCTCGGCACCCGGATACACCGAGTGGGCGGCCTCGATCAGGCGCGGCAATCCCACCGGTATGAATGCCGCCTCGTTGTGGACGGGGACGACGATTGAGACCTCGGGCGGTTGCGTTGGCATGGGAGCGGAAGTGTAGGAAGCGGTTCGGGCGAGCAAGGCTCCCACTCCTCAAGGAACCGTCAACGTCGGCCGATGGTTTCCTTTCGAGAGGCCTTTCCGAAGGGATGGAAGTGATCAGGAACGCTCACCTCGTCGCGCTCGCGCTGCTGTTGGCCGCCTGTACCGAGTCGGGATCCACCGACTCCACCGGAGGCGACGCCGCGGCTGCGACGACGACCACCACTGTCGCAACCACGACCAGCACCACCATGGCGCCGACTGATATGACGGCGGCCACATGTACCGCGCTCAAGGTGGCGCTGTTCGATCTGGACGAATCGCTGGGGCAGGCATTCGCCGACCCCGAGGGGGTGGACGGCCTCAGCGACGAGGAGGCGGCGGTGGCCTTCCTGTCGCCGCTCGTCAACTTCTACGAGGAGCTGGCGGCCATCTCGGAGACGGCGCCGTCAGAGGTGGCGGGGCCCCTGGGAGGACTCTCGGAGTCGGTTCAGCCGTTGGCCGACATCCTGGCGTCCGGCGACCTGGCGGGCCTCGACCTGGAGGGGACGGGATCGCCGCTCGAGCTGACCAGTGAGTACTCCGTCGAGGTGGATGCCTGGGCAGCCGAGAACTGCGGCACCTCTACCTCCTTCGACCCTGAGCAGCTGCTCACCACCACCCTGTTCACCGCCGCCTTCGGTGCCCTGGGCGGGGCCCTCGGCGAGTTGGGCGGGAGCCTGGGCGAACTGGGGGAGGGAGTGGATGGCCTGGGCGGGACGAGCTCGGGTGAGGTCTACGGCGACGACCCCGAGCTGGACGCCCTTTGGGACGCTTGCGAGGAAGGTGACGACGTGGCCTGCGATGACCTGTACTGGTCGACCTTCGGCGTGTACGAGGCGTTCGCCCAGACCTGTGGAGGACGGGCGCCCTACAACCCGAACGGGGGAGGCTCGTGCGAGGAGCGGATGGTGTCGGATGGGCCCATGGCCTACGGCGACGACCCCAATCTCGACACGCTGTGGGACGCCTGCGAAGCAGGGGACACCTTCTCCTGTGACAGCCTGTCGGGGTCGGCACCGGTGGCCAGCGAGTACGCCACATTCGGGGCCACGTGTGGCGGCGCCTCCGAGAACGACACGCCCAAGTCGTGTTCAGATCCCGATCAGGCCTTCACCTACGGTGATGATGCCGAGCTCGATGCGCTCTGGGACGCCTGCGAGCAAGGGGATGCGGGCGCCTGCAGCGACCTGTTCTTCGAGTCCCCGCTGTCATCGGGATACGAGACCTTCGGAGACACCTGTGAGACCCTGCTCGGGCGTGACCAGGACTGCACACTCATGGTCGAGCTGCTGAAACCGGTGCGAGGATGAGCTCAACCGAGGCGGCTGTGTCGGGTGGCGGCCAGGGTGCGTACAATCGTCCCATGGCGCTAGACACGGTCTTCAAGGCGTATGACATTCGCGGGCGCACCGACACCGGCGAGCTCACCCCCGAACTCGCCTGGGGAGTCGGTGCCGGCTTCGCTCGCCTGGTCGGTGGGGAAACCATCACCGTGGGACGTGATTGCCGCGCATCGTCGCCCGCCATCGCCGGTGCGCTCATCGACGGCATCACCTCGATGGGCGTCGACGTCATCGACCTGGGAGAGGTCGCCACCGACACCGTGTACTACGTGTCGGGGGTGCGCTCGATCGCCGGGGCGATGGTCACCGCCTCCCACAATCCGGCGGAGTACAACGGCATCAAGCTGTGCAAGGCCGGTGCCGCCCCGGTAGGGGTGGAGACCGGCCTGGCCGACATCAAGGCCATGATCGAAGCAGGCATCGAGCCGGGCCCCGGTGAAGGCACCGTCACCCGCTTCGATCCGGTGCCCGGCTACGTCGACCATCTCTTCTCGGTGGTGGATGCCTCGAAGATCGCCGACCTGCGGGTGGCGGTGGACGGTGGCAACGGGATGGCCGGTGTCGTGCTCGAAGGGGTGTTCGACCGGCTCGGTGCCGAGCTGATCGGCCTCTATCTGGAACCTGACGGAACCTTCCCGAATCATCCGGCTGATCCGCTGCAGCCTGAGAACCTCGAGGACCTGGTGGCGCTGATCGGTCGCGACAAGCCCGATCTGGGTGTGGCCTTCGATGGGGACGCAGACCGGGCATTCTTCGTGGACGACACCGGGTCGCCGGTGTCGGGCAGCACCACCACCGCCCTCGTGGCCCGCTGGTTCCTCGATCGGGAGCCGGGGGCCACCATCGTGCACAACCTGATCACGTCGCGGGCCGTTGCCGAGACCGTGCGCGCCCACGGTGGGGTCCCGGTTCGGACCAGGGTGGGACACTCCTACATCAAGAAGGTGATGGCCGACACCGGTGCCATCTTCGGAGGCGAGCACTCGGGCCATTACTACTTCCGGGCCAACTTCCGGGCCGACTCCGGCATGCTGGCGATGCTCGTGCTGCTCCAGGTGCTCTCGGAGTCCGGGAAAAAACTGTCGGAGCTGCGAACCGAGGTGGAGCCGTATTCGGCCTCCGGGGAGATCAACCTGTCGGTGTCGGATCCTGCTGCGGTGTTCGCCGCCGTGGAGCAAGCCTTCGGTGACGCCGAGATCGATCGTCTCGACGGTTTGACGGTCGGGTGGCCGGACCGATGGTTCAACCTGCGGGCATCCAACACCGAGCCGCTGATCCGGCTCAACGTCGAGGCTCCCGACCGGGACGGGGTCGAGGAACTGGTGGCCCGGGTGCGTGAGGTCGCTGAAGGAACGTCGGCATGAGCGTCGTCTCGCCGATCCTGCTGGAGATCCTTCGCTGTCCGAGGTGCATGGCGCCCCTCACCGGCGACGAGGCGACCTCGGAGCTGGTCTGCCAGGAGCAGGGACATCGCTACCCGGTGGTCGACGGGATCCCCGACATGGTCGTCGACTGAGCAGCCGCACCCAACCGACCCTTCCATCGAAGTCCACCAAGAACTCCAGGCAACTCCAGAGAAACGGATTCACCATGAACTACGACATCGCCACGCCCACCCTCTCCGAGCAGGGCAGCCAACGCCTCGTGTGGGCGGGTCGGCGGATGCAGGTCCTATCGACCATCCGCGAGCGTTTCCGCGCCGAGCGCCCCCTCGAGGGCAAGACCATCGCCGCCTGCCTCCATGTCACGGCCGAGACCGCCAACCTCATGCTGGCGCTGCGCGATGCCGGTGCCCGTCCGATCCTGTGCGCCTCCAACCCACTGTCGACCCAGGACGACGTCGCCGCAGCACTGGTGGCCGAGGGGATCTCGGTGTTCGCCATCCGTGGCGAGGACAACACCAGCTACTACCAGCACCTCAACGCGGCCCTCGACATGGAACCCGACATCACCATGGACGACGGTGCCGACCTGGCGACGTTGCTGCACACCTCGCGCACCGACATCACCCCGCTCGGCTCCACCGAGGAGACCACCACCGGCGTGATTCGGCTGCGGGCGATGTTCGAGGAGGGCAAGCTCCGTCTGCCGGTTGTGGCCGTGAACGACTCCCAGACCAAACATCTCTTCGACAACAAGTACGGAACCGGCCAGTCGGCGATCGACGGCATCATCCGGGCCTCCAACGTCCTGATAGCCGGCCTCACCGTGGTGGTGGTCGGGTACGGGAACTGCGGACAGGGCGTTGCCAACCGGGCGGACGGGCTCGGCGCCAAGGTCGTGGTGGTCGAGGTCGACCCGGTGCGGGCGCTGGCTGCCGCCATGGATGGGTACCGGGTGCTCACCGCTGATGACGCCGCCCGCATCGGCGACATCTTCCTCACGGTCACGGGCAACAAGCATGTGCTGCGCCAGCGGCACTTCGAAGTCATGAAGGACAGCGTGATCATCGCCAACGCCGGCCACTTCGACATCGAGCTCGATCTGGTAGCCCTGGGCGAGATGGCGCACGAGCGTCGCCAGGTCCGTGCCAACCTCGAGGAGTACCACCTCGCCGATGGTCGCCGCATCCTCGTGGCCGCCGAGGGACGGCTGGTCAACCTGGGAGCGGCCGAGGGCCATCCGGCCGACGTGATGGACATGTCGTTCTCGAACCAGGCTCTCGCCGCCGAGTGGCTCGTCGCCAACGAGGGCCGTCTCGAACCGGGCATCTACACCCTGGCCGACGAGATCGACCGTCACGTCGCCACCATCAAGCTGGAAGCACTGGGCGGCGGCCTCGAGAAGCTCACCCCTGAGCAGGAGGCCTATCTGTCAGGGTGGCAGGAAGGAACCTGAGAGAGCAGCTGCTAGCTGCTGGCTTCTTGCTTCTTGCTTCTAGCCAGTAGCCAGTAGCCAGTAGCCAGCTCCTTTTTGTCACCCCCCTCCGATACGTTCCGGCGATGGTCTGTCTTGCTTGTCGTGGGCTTTCGTCCGGTCGGTTGTGTGATCGCTGCGGTGCGGCGTTGCGGCCGGCGTCCGATCGTTGGGTCGAACCGGGGGTGTTGGTCCGGTCGGCGTATCTGCACGACGGGCCGGCCCGGCATCTGGTGCACCGGTTGAAGTACGACGGGGTGGCTGCTGTCGCCCACGTCCTGGCGGGTTCGATGGCGCCGCTGGTCAGCGGCGCCTCGGCACTGGTCCCGGTTCCGCGCACAGTGGTCAGGAGACACCGCTTTGGCATCGACCCCGGTGCCGAGCTGGCAGCCGCTCTGGCCGCCTTGACCGGTATCCGGGTAGTGGCGGCGCTGCGGCCCGAGATCGTGGCTCGCGCCCGGGCCGGGCGGTCACGCGACGAGCGGAGAGAACCCGGTTTCCGGGTCCGGGCAGCTGCTCCGCCCGGTGCTGTGCTCATCGACGATGTCATCACCACGGGGAGCACGCTTCGCCACGTCGCCGGATTGACCGGCGTCGTCCGTGCAGTAACTGCGACTTCGCGGATTCTCGACTCAAGTTGGACGGGGAAACGTCCGAAAGACCAAGTGACTAGTCTCTTGGAGTGATTCAAAGAGGGTCCCTCCGGGGGGAAAGCTGAGGACACGTGGACGTTCGATTGCACTCACGCAACACCGTCATCGACGACGGATTGCGACGCATGATCGAAGACAAGGTCGGACGGGCAGGTCGTGTCTTCGATCACGACACGCGGGTCGACGTCGAGGTCTCGGAGGAGCACAATCCGAGGCGCGCTCCGGAGCGTTTCCGCATCGAACTCACGAGCTCTGTCGGCGGTCGCTTACTGCGCATCGCCAGCGATGCGGCGACGCCGGAAGCGGCTCTCGACGATGCCGTCGAGCGGTTCACCCGTCAGCTCCGACGGCTCAAGGAACGCACCATCGACGGCCGCCGCAAGACGGGCGCCCCGCAGGTCGAGGTCGAACGTCCCGAGTCCGAAGAGGTGGTGCGCACCAAGCAGTTCACCATGAAGCCGATGACGCTCGAGGAGGCCGCCCTCCAGATGGATCTGGTGGGTCACGACTTCTTCTTCTTCCTGAATTCGGGAACCGACAAACAAAGTGTCTTGTACCGCCGCCGCGATGGCCGACTCGGACTGATAGAGCCGGCATGAGTACCTGGGATCGATAACAGCCATGAGTAGAGGACCATCCATCGTCATCGTCGACGACGCACCGCTGTTCCAGGCGGGGCTGAGCGCGGCGTTCAAGGAAGAGGGCTTCGAGATCGCCGGCCAGGCGGAGCGTGCCCTCGACGCAGTGACCATCGCCCGCGATGCCGCTCCCGATCTCGTGCTGCTCGATGTGCTGATGCCTGGCATCTCCGGACTCGATGTGGTGGCCAAGATCATCGAATCTTCACCGCGTACCCGGGTCGTGCTCCTCACGTCGTCGGAGTCCGAGGAGGACCTGCTCAAGGCCATCAAGGCCGGCGCCCGCGGCTACATCGTCAAAACCACGCCGCTGGCGGAGCTGGTGGCCGCCGTCCGCGAAGTCCTCCATGGCGGCGCAGTCGTATCGCCGGCGATGGGCGGCAAGCTCTTCGACACGGTGGCCCACCTCTTGCGTCACCGTGAGCTCAACGCAACCCGGCGTCCGACGCTCACCGGTCGGGAGGTCGAGGTGCTGCAGGCGATCGCTGACGGGATGACCTCCCGTGAGATCGGGGACCGGCTCTACATCTCCGAGAACACCGTCAAGAACCACGTCCGCAACATCCTCGACAAGCTCGGTCTCCGATCCCGCAACGAGGCCGTCATGTACGCCCTGCGGGAGGGAATGATCCGCGCTTCCTGACTGCGATCCGCAAACCCGGCGGATCAGTAGCATTCACCCTCGTATGTCGATTTTCACCAAGATGTTGCGCGCCGGCGAGGGTCGGGCGCTCAAGGACCTCGAGAAGGTCGTCGTCGCCGTGAACGCCCTCGAGCCCGAGCTCGAGGCGCTCCCCGACGCAGAGCTCGCCGACAGGACCGTCACCTACAAGCAGCGGGTAGCGAACGGAGAGCCGCTCGACTCGCTCATGCCCGAGGCATTCGCCACGGTGCGCGAGGCCGCCAAGCGGGTACTCGGTCAACGGCACTACGACGTCCAGCTCATCGGTGGTGGGGCACTCCACCGGGGCATGGTGGCCGAGATGCGCACCGGCGAGGGAAAGACCCTGGTCTCCACGCTCCCCGTGTACCTCAATGCCCTCGAAGGAAAAGGCGTTCACGTCGTCACCGTCAACGACTACCTCGCCGCCCGTGACGCCGATTGGATGGGCGGAGTCCACCGTTTCCTCGGCCTGAGGGTCGGTCTGATCCAGTCGGGTATGTCGCCCGCCGAACGCCGCCCGCACTACGACTCCGATCTGACCCACGGCACCAACAACGAGTTCGGGTTCGATTACCTGCGTGACAACATGGCGATGCGGGCCGCCGACATGGTCCAGAGAGGTCACAACTTCGCCATCGTCGACGAGGTCGACTCGATCCTGATCGATGAGGCACGTACCCCGCTGATCATCTCGGGCCGGGTATCCGGTGCCGCCGACTGGTACAAGACGTTTGCCGGGATCGCCCGCGAACTGCGGCGTGACGAGCACTACGAGGTCGACGAGGCCAAGCGACAGGTTCTCGTCAACGAGGACGGCGTCAACTTCGTGGAGCGCCGTCTCAACGTCGAGAACCTCTACGACGAGGTCGCCATCGACCTCGTCCATCACCTGGAGAGCTCCCTCAAGGCCAAGGAGCTCTATCAGAACGATGTCGACTACCTGCTCGACCACGGCGAGGTGAAGATCGTCGATGAGTTCACCGGTCGCGTGCTGGAGGGGCGGCGGTACTCAGAGGGTCTCCATCAGGCGATCGAAGCCAAGGAGAACGTCCACGTGAAGGAGGAGAGCCAGACGCTCGCCACTATCACCATCCAGAACTACTTCCGCCTCTACGACAAGCTGGCCGGCATGACCGGTACCGCCGAGACCGAGGCTCCTGAGCTCGCCCAGATCTACGACCTGGAAGTCCTCCCCATCCCGACCAATCGTCCCGTTGCCCGGGCCGACGAAGCCGATCTGGTCTACAAGACCGAGATGGCCAAGTTCCAGGCCGTCGTCGACGACGTCGAGGAGCGGGTCGCCAACGGCCAACCGGTGCTGCTGGGAACAGTCTCGATCGAGAAGTCGGAGCTGGTGTCGCGGCTGTTGGCCAAGCGCGGCATCAAACACGAGGTGCTCAACGCCAAGCAGCACGCCCGTGAAGCCGAGATCATCGCCCAGGCCGGACGTCCCGGCGCCGTGACCGTGGCCACCAACATGGCCGGTCGTGGCGTCGACATCAGGTTGGGTGGAAACGCCGAGGCGATGGCCAAACTCGAGCTGCGCCGCCAGGGCGTCGAGCCGGAGGCCGAGGGCTACGGCGAGAAGCTAGCCCAGCTGGTGCTGCGGTTCGAGGCCGAGATCGAGCCCGCCTTCCAGGCGGTCAAGGATTCCGGTGGCCTCTACGTGGTCGGCACCGAGCGCCACGAGTCCCGCCGCATCGACAACCAGCTGCGTGGGCGGTCGGGACGCCAGGGGGATCCGGGCGAGTCGCGCTTCTTCCTCTCGTTGGAGGACGAGCTGATGCGCCGGTTCCAGGGCGACCGTGTCGCCGGAATCATGGAGCGGCTCAAGATCCCCGAAGACGTGCCCATCGAGCACAAGTGGGTCAACAACGCCGTCGAGCGTGCTCAGCGGCAGGTCGAGTCCCAGAACTTCGAGATCCGCAAGAACGTGCTCAAGTACGACGAGGTCATGAACAAGCAGCGCGAGGTCATCTACCGCTGGCGTTCGGACATCCTTCACGGCGAGCACATCTCCGACCTGGTGTCGGAGTGGCTCGAGACCGTGATGGAGGCCACCGTCTACGACTCCCTGGGCTCCGACTCTCCGGCGCAGTGGGATTGGGACGCACTGAACACAGCCCTCGGCGTGTACTTCCCATCGGAGATGGCCCGGATCACCTTCGAAGGGCGTCTCAGCCTCGAAGCAGTGGTGGAAGCCGCCATCGAGGCTGCCCGCGACGCTTACTCGGCCCGATCCGAGGAGCTGGGCCCCGAGATCCTGGCTCAGGTCGAGAAGTCGGTCATGTTGACCGTCATCGACAACAAGTGGCGGGAGCACCTCGCCGAGATGGATTACCTGCGGGCCGGTATCGGTCTGCGCGCCATGGGCCAGCGCGATCCCCTCACCGAGTACCAGCGGGAAGCCTACGACTCGTTCTCGTCGCTGGTGGAGTCGGTCAAGGCCGACGCCCTTCGCTACGTGTACAAAGCCCAGGTCACCCAGCCCCAGACCGCCCCGCCCCCCAGGGTGGATCCCCTGCCCACCGGCCCGGTACGCCAGGTCGTGTCGGACAAGGTCGGTCGCAACGCTCCCTGCCCGTGTGGGAGCGGCAAGAAGTACAAGCAATGCCACGGGGCGGCGTGACCTCCCGACCGGCCTCTAGACTCGCCTACCCCCTCTCAACGGATGCCCATGCCAGACATCACAGACCCCCGCGCAGCGCTCTCCGAACTTCGGGCCAGGCTCGACGACGCCCGGAGGTTCCTTTGACGTCGAAGCCAAGGAAGCGGAACTTGAAGAGCTGAGGGCCGAGGCCGGCTCTCCCGAGCTGTGGAACGATCCCGATCGGGCCAAGTCGGTCACCCAGCGCCTCAACCGCTCCGAGGGCATCTTCGAGCTGCTGTCGTCGCTCGACACCGGGCTCGAGGACTCCGAGGTCCTCATCGACTTCGGCGACGAGGATTCCAGGGCCGAGGCGATCGACACCCTCTCTCGCGTCACCGGAGAGCTCGACCGCCTGGAGCTCGAGTCGCTGTTCTTCGGTGAGTATGACGACCGCGATGCCATCCTCACCGTGTACGCCGGCGCCGGGGGAGTCGACGCCCAGGATTGGGCCGAGATGATGGTCCGTATGTACGAGCGGTATCTGAAGGGGAAAGGCTTCTCCGTCACCATCGACGACTGGACCGACGGCGACGAGGCCGGCATCAAGTCGGCCACCCTGACTGTCAGCGGGGATCGGGCCTACGGGACACTCGAATCCGAGCGGGGAGTGCATCGTCTGGTTCGCATCAGCCCGTTCGACTCCAACGCCCGCCGCCAGACGTCCTTCGCCGGGGTCGACCTCGTGCCCGAGGTGGGCGACGAGGTCGACGTCGAGATCAAGGACGACGATCTTCGGATCGACACCTTCCGCTCCCAGGGCGCCGGCGGTCAGCACGTCAACACCACCGATTCGGCGGTACGCATCACCCACCTACCCACCGGGTTGGTGGCTTCCTGTCAGAACGAGCGCAGCCAGCTGCAGAACCGGGCCAAGGCGATGGCCCACCTGAAGGCGAAGCTCGCCGAACTGGCCCGTCAGGAACGAGAAGCCCATCTCCAGGAGATCAGGGGTGAGCAGAACGAGGCCGGGTGGGGACGCCAGATCCGCTCCTACGTGTTGCAGCCCTATCAGATGGTCAAGGACCTCAGAACCAACCAGGAGAGCGGCAACATCTCGGCGATCCTCGACGGAGAGCTCGACGAGTTCGTCGAGGCCTACCTGCGGTGGCGCCGGGCCCGGCACGAGGTCGTGATCGCCGAGCAATGACCGGGATTACCGGGGGGCACTGGTAGCCTCCGGTCAACCACTCATCTTTTGCGTCCGCCGCGCGGGCGCTCGACGAGCTGCTTCAGGCTCAGGCGCGAGCCGGATCCTGCTCCGAGCCGGATCCGGTCGGCAGCCAATTGAGGTAATCGTGATTCGACTCCACAACGTGACCAAGGTCTACGAGGGGGGCACCGTCGCCGCTCGGGACGTGAGCCTCGACATCCAGAAGGGCGAGTTCGTCTTCCTGGTGGGAGCCTCGGGTTCGGGCAAGTCCACCCTCATCCGCCTGATGCTCCGCCAGGAGCCCATCACCCGTGGCCAGATCTGGGTGGCGGGCAAGGACATCACCACCCTCCCGAACTGGAAGGTGCCGTATCTGCGCCGATCCATCGGCACGGTGTTCCAGGACTTCAAGCTGCTCCCCAACAAGACGGTCTCCGAGAACGTCGCCTTCGCTCTCGAGGTGCTGGGTCGGCCCCGTTCGGTGATCGGCCCCCAGGTCGAGCAGGTGCTCGACCTGGTTGGCCTGTCCGACAAGGGCGACCGCTATCCCCGCCAGCTGTCGGGTGGTGAGCAGCAGCGGGTCTCGGTGGCTCGCGCCTTCGTGAACCGGCCACCGATCCTGCTGGCCGATGAGCCGACCGGGAACCTCGACCCGGCCAACTCCGTGGGCATCATGAAGCTGCTCGACCGGATCAACCGCACCGGCACCACCATCGTGATGGCCACCCACGACCATGCCATCGTCGACGCCATGCAACGTCGGGTGGTCGGACTGGAGCGGGGCCTGATGATTCGTGACCAGGCGTCCGGAAGGTATGACGCCTTCGTCGCCGGTGAAGCCGAGGCGCCACCCGCCATCGACGAATCCGCCATGGACGAGATCGTTCCCGACGCCGCCAAGCCGGAGCCGGCCCCGGAGCCCGTCGAGCCTCCCGCAGCCGCTGGAGCAGACGACGGTGACGGGGCGACGCAGACGGCAATGGATCTCGATGGCGAGGAACCGACTTCATGACGCGGTTCGCCGTCCTCATCCGTGAGGCCCTCATCAACCTGCGCCGCAATGCGCTGGTGGTCACCGGTGCTGTGCTCGCCGTGTTCATCTCGCTCTCGCTGGCGTTCGGCGCGCTCGTCCTCAACGAGTTGCTCCGTATCAACACGCTCGCCTGGCAGGAGGGCACCCATGTCATTGCCTTCCTCAAGGATGTCGACGAGGGTGGTCTGAGCCCTGAACTGCAGTCCCAGATGGTCGGCCAGGTCGAGTCCTGGACCGAGGTCAAACCCCCGGTGCGTTACGTCGACAAACTGGCGGCGTTCGAGGAGTTCAAGGTGCTCTTCGCCGACCGCCCCGAGCTGTACGAGTCGATCGATCAGACGGTGCTCCCGGCCTCGATTCGCATCGAGCTCAATGACATCAATGAATACCGGGCTGTGACCGCCCGACTTCAGGTCGACCCTGCGGTCAAGGAAGTCAACTCGCTCGGGCCGCAGATCGAGCGGCTCGCCACCCTGTCGCGGGTGCTCAACTTCCTCGGTCTCGGGTTGGCTCTGGTGCTGGGGTCATCTGCGGTGATCCTGATCGCCAACACCATCCGGATGGCGATCTACGCCCGTCGCGACGAGGTCAGCATCATGAAGCTGGTGGGTGCGTCCAACTGGTACATCCGGATCCCCTTCGTGTTGGAGGGTCTCATCGAGGGCCTGTTGGGGGCGATTCTGGCGGTGCTCACCGTGTGGATCGCCGCCCAGAACCTGAGTGGCGCCACCGAGTCCATCCAGCTGATCCAGTTGTCCATCTCGAACGGGTTCTTCCTGCGCTGGGGAGTTCTGTTCGTACTGTTCGGGGCGGCCGCCGGGGTGATCGGTTCCCTTCTCGGGTTGAGCCGGTACCTTCGTGAGGCCGACGGAGGAGCCGAGCCAGGAGCTGCGTGATGAGGCGTCCTGTCCTGACCGTCGTCCTCACCCTGCTGCTGGTGGCAGGCTCGTTCGGGACGGCCATCGCCGCCGACCCCCAGTCCGAGCTCGAGAAGATCCAGGCCGAGATAGCCGCCCTCAACGATCAGATCGAAGCCGCCGAGGCCCAGCAGAGTTCCGCCGCTCAGGAGTTGGCGGCCGCTCAGGCCCAGGTCGAGGAGGTGCTGGGCGAGCTGGCGGAGGCCCAGGTCGCAGTCGACACGGTGCAGGCGTCGATCGCCGCCGAGGAGGCCAACCTGGCCGACCTCCAGGCACAACTCGAACAGCTCGAGCGCGACCTGGCCGAGACCAAAGCCGAGATCGCAACCACCCAACAGGACCTCGAGGTCCAGGTGGTCCAGATGTACATGAACGCCTCGTCATCGGTGGGGGCATCGATGCTCACCTTCGAATCGGCCGCCGATATCGCAGTCGGGCTCACCTACTCGTCCGATCTGGCGTCCAACAGCGAGGATCTGATCGACGGCTTCGTGGCACTGCGCGAAGAGGAGGAGCGCCAGCAGAGTGACGTCGATGGTCGCCGCGTGCAGGTCGAGGATTCCCTGGCGGCGCTCGACGAGGAGCGCAAGGTGCTCGAGGCGGACCTGGAGAAGGTTCGGGAGCTCCAGGCGGCCGCCGAAGAGGACCTGGTGGCCGCCCAGAACATCCTCAACCGGATCAACTCCGACATCAGGGCCGCAGAGCAGCACAAGGATGGTCTCGAGGCCGAGTCGGCCCGGATCGAAGACGAGATAAAGCGGCTGCAGAGCAGCGGCGACGGCACCAATCCCGGTGGCGGTGCGTTGGGCTGGCCGGTGAACGGTCCGGTCACCTCTGCATTCGGTTACCGCACCCATCCCATCTTCGGCACCCGCAGATTCCACGCCGGTATCGACATCGGCGTCGGCCACGGCACACCGATCGTCGCCTCCGAGGGCGGTGTGGTGATCCTTTCGGGTCCCTACGGGGGGTACGGCAACACCGTCGTCATCGATCACGGTGGTGGTCTCTCCACCCTCTACGCCCATCAGAGCTCGATCACAGCCGGCAACGGAGCCCGCGTTTCCAAGGGCGAGGTGATTGGATACGTGGGGTGCACCGGATTCTGCACCGGCGCCCACCTCCACTTCGAAACCCGGGTGAACGGTTCACCCTCCGACCCGATGGGGTATCTCGGATGATGAAAATCGTCACCACCAATCGCCGCGCCACCCACGACTACGAGATCCTGGAACGCTTCGAGGCCGGAATGGTCCTCGACGGCTCCGAGGTGAAGTCGCTGCGCGAGGGCAAAGCCAACCTGAAGGATTCGTTCGCCTGGGTGAAGCGTGGCGAGGTGTTCCTGGTGGGCGCCTACATCGCCCCCTACACCTTCGCCCGCGACGGCGGCCACCTCCCCGAACGAGAGCGCAAACTGCTACTCCACCGCCACGAGATCGACCACATCGCCTCGAAGCTGGCCGAGAAGGGCCTGACCCTCGTCCCCATGAAGCTCTACTTCAAGGACGGTACCGTCAAAGCCGAGCTCGGTCTCGGCCGCGGCAAGAACACCGTCGACAAGCGCCAATCGCTGAAAGAACGCGAGAGCAAACGCGAGATGCAGCGAGCCCTCCGCCGCGCCTCGCGCTGAGGTCGGAAACCCAGGGTTGTAGACCACACCAGGTGTAGTTGTCAGCCCACAGAATGCGAGAGAGGCCGGACCCGTGGGTCCGGCCTCTTCGTTTACCCACCCCGGGCGTCCGGTCCCGGTGAGCGGAGGGTGATCTGTGTCGGGTTCAGGGCTTGCCTCGACCGTTGCCGTTGCCGTTGCCGTTGCCGTTGCTGTTGCCGTTGCCGTTGCTGTTGCCCTCGGGCTTCCCGGCATGATCCGGCTTCCCGGCATGATCCGGGTGACCTGGCTCCTCCGGCCTGCTGCGATCTTCCGACTTGCCGCGATCTTCCGAGTTGCCGCGGTCCCCGTCGGGCTGACTGCCTCCACAGGCGGCGGCCGTCTCTCGGAGCTGGACCGTCCCCTGGTCGGCGGCTCCGTCAATCGCTGGCGGGGAGCCTTCGACCGATTCTGCATCGGGGACTCTGACCTGTTCGTCCCCCTTGCCGTAGCCGGTTTGGGCAATGACCCGAACCAGGCAGCCGTTGCCATGAAACCCCAGCGCTTTCAGGGCTTGGACGAACGAGCTGACCACTTGTCCGTGATTCACCTGACCGTTGGGTCCGGTGACGTCGACAGCCGTGAGCGGGCATTCCCCCTCGCTCGAACCTTCCCCCTCCGCAACCGGCGCGTCGAGCGTCGCATCGTCGGTCTCGGTCGAGACCGCGACGGTTCCGTCCTCACCCACCTGGTAGGTGTACCGGCCGGCCTCCAGCCAGCAATCGCCGTCGACCCCGCTCACGGCGAACATCAGGTGTGTGTTGTCTGGGTCGTAGCCCTGCAACAGGACGGTGTCGATGGCCGGGGCAGCGACGGCCGGGATGGCCAGCGCCCCGAATGCGGCTGCGACAACGGCCGTCGTTGTCTTCCGTGACGAACTTCGTGACATGGTGTCTCCTTCCCCCGTGTGTCGAAGACATAGTCCTCGGGGGGCGGCGGGCGTTACTCCCTCGCATGTGTCCGGGCAGCAGGTACCATGGTCAACGGCACACCTGGGGGTGTACTGGTTTCGACGTTGAGTGTTGAAGCGACGGAAGCGAGCCGAGGTACTCCGGAGTCCTCGTTAAAAGCCGGAACAAACCATAAGTGCTGAAGACAACTTCGCACTGGCTGCCTGATTAAAACCCAGTAGTAGCCCGTCCGCCCGGGGGGTACCTGCCTCGCCGGATCCGGGCGCCGCAATGCAGGATGCTCTCGTAGGAATCGGGACTACGGGCTAAGACAATCCCGAGGTAGGTTCGAGGAGGAGTTGCCTTCAGCGCCCTCGGACCGAAAGCTCGCTGATGGCTGCGCTCGGAGATGCCGGCGTGGATGGCTCGACGGACCGGGGTTCGATTCCCCGCACCTCCACAACGGGGTGTTTACAAAACACCCATGAAACGATGACAAGAGTCCGAGATGCCGGCCCCTTCAAGGGCGGGAGGTCTCGGTAGGACAGCGAGAAGGCCCTCCGGAGCGTTCCGGAGGGCCTTCGTCGTGAGAGAGTGGTCTGTGTGGTGCGGTCTCGCCACCAGGCTGTTCCCTCGGCGTTCAGCCCCATGCTGCCTGGCCGCTGATCGCCTTCATCACCTGGGGCGGTCTGGAGATGTTGATCTTGCCGATCGGATGGGCATCCTCGGTGAGCATGTTCCCACTCGCCGCCTTGTCACTGGCGTTCCTCGTCGTCGTCGATACGTCCTCGACAGGCCCTGCTCCGGCTTTGCCCGGAGCGTTGTTCTCGGTGGGGATGGTGGTTGTGATGGCGGTCCCGGGTGTTCGAGCGGTGTTGTCCCTCGTGCCGGGTTCTGTGTCGATCCCAGGAGTAGTAGTCGCACGCTCTCGGCTGACCGGTGCCGGGCTCTCCTCGGGGGACCGTGTCCACATCCGCTCCAGACTCCGCTCGGGTGACGCGGGCTGAGGAGGCTTCCACCACGGCCCGGAGATGACGCCTTTCCGCAACATCAGATGGGTCTTCTCCGAATGTTGGTTTTTTACGACATACCGAGTACTGTGGCGACATGTCACAAAAACGCAACACCGGGCGATGGTTTCGGGTGCTTCCCACGGCCGGCCTGGGTCCCGTTCTTGCCCGGTGCCGTCATCAACGCGGGCTGACTCAGGCCGAGCTCGCTGACCGTCTCGGTGTCGATCGCACCACCATCCTGCGTACCGAAGCCTCTGACGTCGCCGCGCTGCGCCGGGTCGTGGCAGCGTTTTCGATCTTGGGATACGAGCTCATCGCCGTTCCCAAAGGGGCCGATGTGGTGATCGCCTCACGGGGCGAGGCGTGAACCGAGCGCTCGACATCCACCTTTCGGGTCACCCGATCGCCCGGGTACTCGAGGACGGCGTCACGCTGACGCTCACCTATTCCGACCAGACGGTGGATCGGTTCGGCGTGGGCGGTCTGGCACTCTCGATGGCGCTTCCGGTTGACGACCGCCCATACCGTGGCCCCGCAGTGGAGCGTTGGGTGGAGGGGACCCTCCCGGAGGGCGAAGCACGAACATTGCTCGAGGACCGGTTCTCGGTGCGGCGCGGCGACACGATGGGCCTTGTGGGTGCAATCGGCGCCGATTGCGCCGGTGCCGTGTCGTTCCTTCCACCAGACGAGCCATTCGACGATGGCACGACGCCGACGTTGCTGACCGACCAACAGCTCGCCGCCCTTGTGCAAGATCTTCCCACCGTGCCGCTCGGTGCCGACCTCGGAATCCCCGTTTCCCTGGCCGGCCTCCAGGCGAAGCTGCCGCTTCGTATGACAGGCGACGGATGGACGCGCCCGACGCGAACCGCCCCCTCCACCCACATCCTCAAGCCTGCCCCTGACGGACGGCTCGCCGGCTTGGTCGTGTCGGAGGCGTTCTGTCTGCGCCTGGCAGCTGCGGCCGGAGTACGCGCTGCAGAGGTCGACTTGATCGACATCGCCGGAAGGACGACGTTGGTGGTCACCCGGTTCGATCGGGCTCCCGGGCCCGACGGCTTCCCGGTTCGGCTCCACCAGGAGGACGGCTGTCAGGCGTTGGGCGAGCCCGTCACCGGTCGGGCGAAGTATCAGGCTCAGACCGGTGCCGGACCTTCGTATGAAGGGCTGGCGCGGCTGTTGGTGACGTACTCGCGCGACGTCGATGCCGAGCTCGCCGCCCTGGCCCGGACCATGACAACCACCATCGCCATCGGCAACACCGACGCACACGCCCGGAACCACGGCTTCTTGCTCGGTGCGGGGGTCAGACTCGCTCCGCTCTACGACGCCGCCACCACAGTCAACTACGCAACCTTCCAGGGGGTCGGCCTCCACGTCGCCGGAGAGCACCGACTCGACATGGTCTCGCGTCCTCTGCTCGAGCTCGAAGCCGCATCCTGGGGTCTACCTCGGAAGACGGCCGCTGAAGTGGTCGGAAGCACGCTCGAGAGGCTTCGCGCAGCGCTCTGCGATGTTGCTGCGGAGTTCCGGGAGGAATCGCTGGAACGGGACGTCGCCGAGGTGGGCCGTCGGCTCGAACGTCTCCTGGTCTGAACGAGGGGGCCTCGCCGGGAAGGTCTGAAGGCAGCCCTCGCCACCTGAGGGGGACACCTCGTCCGGTCTCGGCATCGATGCCGACGCCACGAGCACCATGGTGGCCACGCCCATGAGTCAGTCACGGTCGGCCGTTCGGTGCCGCCGGCTGCGGTCAGTCCTGTGTGCGGGCGATGGCCTGGCCGAGTTCGAGCTTCGACATTCTCGACCGGCCCTTCACGTCGAGCTGCTTTGCCCGCTCGTACAGCTCCTGTTTGGTGTTGCCTTCGACATCCACTCCGCCGGCGGTGGGGAGGTCGGTGTCTACCCCGCCCTTGGACTGTGGATCCGACGGGCCTCTCTCGTCCTTCGGCTCCCAATGATCGCCGACCTTCTCGAACGAGTGCTTGACGGCTGCCATCGCCACCCGAGGGGCGGCCTCCTCGGAGTCGTACTGTTCGTGGGCGGAGTCGAGGGTCTTGGCGTAGGTTCGCTGGGCCTTCTCCGGTGAGCGCTTCAGCGTTCCCGGCAGGCCTTCCTTCTTGGTGGGCATGAGCTGCTTCCTTGTCGGGGTCGCCGGGTTCTACCCTGTCCGACCACCTGGAGACGACGGTCGCCGTCGCAGTTAGGGTGGACCTTCGGACAGGAAGGAAGGGTGGATGTTCGAACTTGCCCAGGCTGCAGTGGAGGGCGCGCTCGACGCCGGGGCGTCGTATGCCGACGCCCGGGTGGTGGTGGGCCGCAGCGAATCCATCTCCGTCCAGAACGGTGGTGTGGAGAGCGTCGATCACACCGAATCCGCCGGGGTGGGGGTGCGGGCGCTGATCGGATCCTCGTGGGGGTTCTTCGCCACCCCGCAACTCGGTGAGGGCGACGCCCGCCGGGCCGGGGAACAGGCCGCCGACATCGCCCGCGCTTCGGCGATGGTTCCGGGGGCTGGGCTCGCATTGGCCGATGTCGAGGTGCACCAGGCCGCTTGGTCGACCCCGTTCGGCGAGGACCCGTTCCAGGTTCCGCTCAGCGAGAAGGTCGAGCTGCTGGTTGCCGTCACCAATACCTGTATGTCGGTCGAAGGTGTCGCCGTGTCGACCGCCACGCTGGTGTCCTTCGACACCGAGAAATGGCTGGTGTCCTCGCAGGGCCACCGAATCCACCAGCGGATCGTCGAGTGCGGCGGCGGCTTCGACGCCACCGCCGTGGGGGATTCGGAAGTGCAGCGCCGCTCGTACCCGCAATCGTTCGGGCAATACCAGACCGGCGGTTACGAAACCGTGCGGCAGTGGGATTACCTGGGCAATGCCGGTCGCATCGCCGAGGAGGCGGTGGCACTGCTGTCGGCGGGCGAGTTGGACGAGGGTGAGCGCACCCTGATCCTCGAGTCGTCCCAACTGGCCTTGCAGATCCACGAATCGGTGGGACACGCCATCGAACTCGATCGCATCCTCGGCTGGGAGGCCGCCTTCGCCGGGACCTCCCACCTGGAGCTGGCCAGGCTGGGCACCCACCGCTACGGCTCCGAGATCATGAACATCACCGCCGACGCCACCATCCCCGGGGCGCTCGGCAGCTTCGGCTACGACGACGAAGGGACGCCCGCCCAGAACGTCCCGATCGTGGAGCAGGGCCGGTGGGTGGGGGTGCTGTCGGGTCGTGACACCGCCGCCATCGCCGGTCTCCCACCGGGTGGGATGGTCCGGGCGGACGGATACAACCGTCTCCCGATGGTGCGGATGACCAACGTGGGGCTGCTTGCCGGCGACTCGTCGCTCGACGAGATGATCGCCGACACCGGCGACGGGGTGTACATGTCGACCAACCGCTCGTGGTCGATCGACGACAAACGGCTCAACTTCCAGTTCGGATGTGAGATCGGGTGGGAGATCAAGAACGGCAGACTCGGCCGGATGGTGAAGAACCCCACCTACACCGGCATCACCCCCCAGTTCTGGGGGACGCTCGACCGGCTCGGGAACAATTCTGAGCTGGTGTTGTGGGGAACACCCAACTGCGGGAAAGGACAACCCATGCAAGTGGGCCACACCGGACACCCGGCGGTTTCGGGCCGGTTCTCGGCGGTGCGGACGGGGGTGAAGGCATGAACGCCCGCGATGTAGCCGAGCAGGCGCTGGCGGCGGTCGACGACCGCGGCAACGCCGAAGTGGTGGTTTCGGTGGGCCGCTCGGCGCTCACCCGTTTCGCCAACTCCTTCATCCATCAGAATGTGGCCGAGGACTCGGTGGCGGTGTCGCTCAGGGTGGAGGTCGACGGTCGCGTCTCCACATCCAGCGCCACCGCCGTCGGTGACGAAGCCATCACCCGGCTGGCCGACGCCACGGTCGAGTCGGCTCGGCTCCAGCCGGTCGACAACGACTGGCCGGGTCTCGCCCCGGTGACGGCCGTTCCGCCGGTCGAGCACTACGACCGGGAAACCGCCTTCTCCAACCCCGAACAACGCGCCGGACTGGTGCGGTCGTTCATCGGCGCCGGTCCCACCGCCGCCGGGTACCTCGACACGGTGGGCGAAGAGGTGGTGTACGCCAACTCGCTGGGGCATTCCGCCTCCGGTCGGCACTCACGGGCCACCATCGACGGCATCCATCAGACCCCGACCTCCGCCGGGACGGGGCACGCCACCTCCACCCGCATCGGCGACCTCGACGCCACGGCCGTGGGGCTGGGAGCCTTCGACCGGGCGGCGCGCGCGGCCGATGCCTTCGACCTCAAGCCGGGGGAGTACCAGGTGGTGCTGTCACCGGAGTGTGTCGCCACCATCTGCATCTTCCTCGGGTTCTACGGTTTCAACGCCAAGGCTCACCAGGAGGGCCAGTCCTGCATCCGCCTGGGCGAGCAGCAGTTCCACCCCGACGTGAACCTTTTCGACGACGCCGGCGACCCGCGGGCGCTCGGAGTGGGTTTCGACGTGGAGGGAACCCCCAAGACCCGGCTCGACCTGGTGTCGGGCGGGGTGGCGAATGCACTCGCCCACACCCGCCGCAGCGCCGCCAAGGTGGGGGCGGAATCGAGCGGGCACGCCATCCCGCAATCGTCGGTGTGGGGTCCGATCACCTCGAATCTGTTCTTCCAGGGTGGCTCTGACGACGTGGATTCGCTGATCGCGGCGACCGAGCGTGGCCTGTACGTGTCGGCCTTCAACTACTGCCGGGTGCTCGAACCCAAGTCGCTGGCGGTGACCGGTCTCACCCGGAACGGGACCTTCATGATCGAGAACGGCCGCATCACCGGAGCCGTCACCAACCTTCGGTTCACTCAATCGTTCGTCGCAGCGTTGACTGCGGTCGAGGGCCTCGGCAACGATGGGCGATTCGCCGACTCGGAGTTCGGGCCGGGGCTGGTGCACGCGCCCAGCGTGCAGCTGGCGGGATGGAACTTCACCGGCGGCGCCGGCGGGTGAATCTCAACCTTCGGCGATGAAGCGGGGTGCCGGAAGTGGCTTACCGGTGCGGGGATCATGCTCCTGCCACGACACGTAGGAGTGGCCCCGGAGCGGGCGGGTGCAGCGGGCGAACACCTCATACATCTCGAACCCGGGTTTGGTCCGGTGCGGTCGAATCTTCTCCATGATGATCCGGAGGTTGCGGCCGCACTGGTCACACGTCGGAGTGGGCGGTGCGCTCGCCGGCCGGTCCTCGGGTTGTGGAACCAGGTGAAGTTCCGCAGTCATCGTGCCTCCACGCTAAATGATCGGCGGGACTGTGCGATCTCTGGAGAGACAATTTCATTAGGGTCTTCTGGTGCCAAGCGATCGCCCGTACCTCGTCGAACGGCCCGACGCATTACGGCGCCGATGGGAGGGCTGTCCGGTCTCGGGACTCGAGCCAACCAGGGCCCCCGCCTGGCAGTTGGAGCGGTGGAAGGTGGTGCGGGACCTGATCGTGGGCTGGTACGGCGATCCGCGGCCCGACACCGAATCGGTCCCGGACCTGATCGCCGAGCGGGCCGGGTGGCTCGACCCGGTGCAACGGCTGTTCGTGGAGCGGTTGTTCGCCGGATGGCGGGCGATGTTTCCCAAAGAACCGGGTGTGGTGGTCGACATGGACCCGCCAACCAGTTCGGTGTTCGACCACGATCGTGCGGTCGAGCTCAAGGTGGCAGCCACCTTCGGGTTCACCCGCCCCGACGGCAGCGTCGAGCGGGTCCGGCTCAAGACCGGTCGCCACCCCAGCGGTCGCGATGACGCCGCCGTCATTCACGCCGCCCTCACCGATGATGGCGGCGACGTGGTGTACCTGGATGCGTTGGTGGGCGTTGGAGTTGCTGACGAGATCGTCGCCCCACCCGAAGCGGACCGCCGGTTGACCGAGCTGGTCGAGCTGGCGGCCCGCAACCGCAGGGTCGCCCGGGTGGCCGGCCCGCAGTGTTTCAGCTGTTCGTCGGCACCCCGGTGCGGGCAGTATCCGCCAACCGGACGGGTCTACGTGTCCACCCGTTCGTTGACGGTCTCCAAAACCCAGCTCGGCTGGCTCGCCACCTGTCGTCGCCGGGTCGCCTGGGACCGACTCCATCAGCTCCGCATCGAAGAGGATGCCGACATCGAGCTGAGCCGCGGCCTGGCGATGGGAAACCTGTTCCACCAGACCGCCGCCGCCGCCATTCTCAGCGATGATCCCGAGGGCGTGGTGGTCGACGCCTGCGCCACGGTGGCACCTTCGGAGGCCGCCGAGCTGCGTCGGCTGTGGGAGAACCATTGCTCGCTGTGGGGGAGCGACCGACTCGAGGCCCGGGCCACCGAGTATTCGGCGGGTCTCACCGTGATGGCGCCCGGTCCCCAGTACGACGCCAGGGGAAGGAAGAGCGTCCAGCCGGTGGCCATCACAATGATCGGGGTGCTCGACGTGACCGGCCGCGAATCCGACGGAACTCCGATGGTGGTGGAGCACCGCACCGGGTCCGCACCCGACCACGGACACCTGGAGTTGGATCTGTACGCCGTGTCGGTCGCCGAGGCGGTGAAACGCCGATCGGGGGAGTGGCCCGCCAAGCTGGCGGTGCACTTGCATCTGTTGGGGCCGAGCCAACCGGAATGCCGGCGCACCGAGTTCGACCATGCCCGTCTTCAGGAGTCGTTCGCCGGCCTCGAACGCGCCGCCGCTGAGATCGCCCGCTGGGACCCGCACAACTCTTTGGACCCGGGATTCTCAGTGGGGCAGTGGTGTGGAGGATGCCGGCATCGGCCCCTGTGCGAGCAGTTCCGGTAGGGGTTCGGCCCAGCCGGTGGGCCCACGGCCGTCGTCAGCTGTCGGCGATGTCGGCGAGAGTTGCATTGGTTGCCTTCACCAGGTCGGCCGGGGAGAGATGGATGGCCCACTCGCCCACCCCGGCTCCCAACGAGATCTCAGGATGTGCGCCGAACGATTCGTCCAGAATGACCGGCCATCCTCCGGCACCGAGCGGCGTGATGGTGCCCCGGGCGTATCCGGTGGCCTCCTTGGCCTCATCCGGTGAGGGCATGCTGAGTCGTCTCGTCCCCAGATGTGCCCGCAGTTTGGGATAGTCGAGGCCTTTGTTCCCGGGAACCAGCACCAGCACGTACTCGCCCTCGGCGATCCGGATCACCAGGGTCTTGGCCAATGCGCCGATCGGGATGCCCCGCTTCTCCGCCGCCTCCTCGGCCGATGACACGTGGCCGTGGTGCACCATTCGATAGGCCACTTCGGCTGCGTCGAGAGCGGCGGTGGCGGAAGTGGCTGGGGGGTTGGGCATGTGACTCGAGATCCTATGCGTCGGCTCCGACGTTCAGCCGAAATCGAGTGAGAGTTGGTCCGGGCGGACCCGTGCGGGTTTCGTTGCGGGCGCTCGGCGGCTCGGGCCGCGTCGAGGTTCGATGAAGGCCCGATCCCGGTACAGCTCCCGGTAGCGGTCAACGAGCTCGGGATGGTTCTCCTCGAGCCATGTGAACCAGTGGGCGCGCAGGCCCGGCTTTACGTGGAGCATCATCGTGGAAGCGAACCGGGCGCCGGCGTCGGCGGCCGCCCGCAACACTTCGCCCACCTGTGCCTCGGAGTCGGATATCCCTGGCAGCAGGGGAGCGGCCAGCACGCCACTGGGGATGCCAGCCTCGTTGAAGGTGCGCACAGCGTCCATTCGGAGCTTCGGACTCGGCGTCCCCGGTTCGGTGCGGCGCCACACGTCCTGGTCGAGAGTCGGGATCGAGAAGTCGATCGTCATGAGGTGCGGTGCGGTGGCGAACAGGTCGAGATCGCGCAGCGCCAGCGTCGACTTCGTCAGGATCGAAAACGGGTTGCCTCGCTCGATGAGGGCTTCGGCGATGCCGCGAGTCATTCGGTAGCGCCCCTCCGCCTTCTGATACGGATCGGTGTTGGTTCCCATGGCGATGGTCGCCCCCTGCCATCTGCCCGGCGCGGTTTCCGCCCGAACCAGATCGATGGCGTTGATCTTCACCACGATCTGGGTGTCGAAGTCGTCTCCGACCCCGAACCCCAGGTAGTCGTGGGTTGGCCGAGCAAAACAGTAGGAGCAGGCGTGTGAGCAACCACGGTACGGGTTGATGGTGTACTCGAACGGCAACCCAGCGGCGGCGGGGACGTGGTTGATGATCGTCTTTGCCTCAACCTCGTGGAAGGTGAGCGATCGGTACTCCCCCGTGCCCACCAGGCGGCGTGACAACTCGAACAGGCCGTCCTGGCGGTCGTCGGCGCTGCGCCATCGAAGATCTGACATCTCGACAGCTTATCGAACATGCGTTCGATGTTGGCACGGCGGGGGCAGAGTCGTGTGGAGCCGGGTGTCGCTGGAGCCGCAACCCGCCAAGTCGGCAGGAGTGGAACGCCGTCGGCAGTGGGCACCCTCGTTCCTCGGTTGCCCCTACGCTCATCTCATGAAGTTCGGCATCAAGACCAACCCCCAGTTCACCTCGTTCGACGACATGCTCGTTGTGTGGCAGCGGGCGGACGAGGTCGACCTGTTCGACTCGGCGTGGGTGTTCGACCACTTCTACCCGATCAGTGGCGACCTCGATGGGCCCTGCATGGAGGCGTGGACCACCCTCACCGCCCTCGCCCAGGCCACGAACCGCATTCGTGTCGGCTCGATGGTCAACGGCATGCCCTACCGTCACCCTGCCGTCACCGCCAACATGGCCGCCACGCTCGACATCGTGAGTCGCGGTCGGTTGAACCTCGGTCTGGGGGCCGGCTGGTACGAGCTCGAGACCAACGCCTACGGCATCAGCCTGGGTGATTCCCTCAAGGATCGAATGGACATGTTCGACGAGGGCGTCGAAGTGGTCGTCAGCCTGCTCTCCAATGAGCACACCACCTTCGACGGTGGCCACTATCAGCTGAGCGAAGCCCGCTGTGAGCCGAAAGGTCCCCAGCAGCCCCATCCGCCCATCGTGATCGGCGGGGGAGGAGAGAAGCGCACCCTGCGCACGGTCGCCCGTTTCGCCGACCACTGGAACTCGCCGCCGCTCGAGGTGGACGTGTGGAAGCACAAGCGGGCGGTACTCGATGCCCACTGCGCCGACGTGGGCAGGGATCCGGCCGAGGTGGAGTCGTCGCTGATGCTGCGGTTCGACCCAGGCGATCCCGGAGCGACCGTCCCGGTGGTCGAGGCGTTCGCCGAGGCCGGTGCCGATGCCTTCTTCTTCAACCTTCCCGCACCGTACGATCCGGGCCACGTCGACCTGCTCGCCGAGACGGTGGCGCCACTCCGGGGCTGATCGGGCTCTCCCTTCTCGGCGGCCCTGAATACAGTGTCGGCGTGCTGATCTACGAGACTGAAGAGCTGTCCGACATCCGAGCCCAGGCCCGTCGCTTCGTAGCGGAACAGGTGATTCCCCACGCCGACGCCTGGGAGCGCGAAGGGATGGTCCCCCGACCGGTGTTGCGCCACATGGGCGAGCTCGGGTTCTTCTCCCTCGGTGTCCCGGAGGAAGACGGAGGTCTTGGCCTGGGAGCGTCGGCTGCGGCCATCCTCGCCGAGGAGCTCGGGCGGTCCACCTTCGGTGGGTTCGCCATCACCGCCATCGCCCACGTCGACCTCGCCATGCGGTACCTGCTGGGTTCCGGCTCGGCCGAACAGAAGCAGCGGTGGTTGCCCGGCCTCATGGCCGGCTCACTCGTCGGTGCACTGGCGGTCACCGAGCCCGACGCCGGATCAGACGTGGCTGGGATGCGAACCTCGGCGCAGCGAGATGGTGACGGTTTCCGTATCAACGGCTCGAAGATCTTTATCACCAATGGTGTTCACGCCGACGTGGTGTTCGTGGCGGCACGCACCAACCCCGACGTCAAGGCCTCGCGGGGCATCTCGATCCTGGCGGTGGAGAAGGGCAGCGAAGGATTCGTGGTGAGCCGGGCGCTGCACAAGATGGGGTGGCTCAGCTCCGACACCGCCGAACTGTCGTTCCAGGACTGCTGGGTGCCCGATGCCAACGTGATCGGCGAGGCCGACACCGGCTTCTATCAGATCATGCGCAACTTCCAGCACGAGCGGCTGGTGCTGGGCGCCATGGCTCTGGGGGAGGCCGCTCGTGCCCTCGAGATCACGGTGGACTACGTCAAGAACCGGATGGCATTCGGGGAGCCGTTGTGGACCAAGCAAGCGATCCGCCAGCGACTGGCCATGCGGTCCGCCGAGGTCGAGGCAGCTCGACAACTCATCTACCACGCCGCCTGGATGATGGACCAGAAGGTGGACGCAGTAGCCGAGGTCTCGATGGTGAAGGCTCTCATGGGTGAGCTCACCAACCGGGTCATGTACGACTGTGTCCAGTTCCATGGCGGTATGGGATACATGGTCGAGTCGCCCATCGAGCGGATGTTCCGCGACGCCAGAATCCACCCCATCGGGGGCGGTGCCACCGAGGTGATGCTCGAAGAGATCGCCAAACGAATGTGACCGGCGAAGCGGCCGACCCCCTGGCCCGGGCACGATCGATCAGGGGAGCCGACGATGCCAGGGCGGTGAGGACCCCCCGAGGGAAGAGTCATGCAGGCGCAACGGTTGTGACCGACATGCACCTCGTCTCATACCTGAGCCCGGGCCTTCCCGAGGGGCTCTTCCATCATCTCGGGGCTGTCCTGTCGAGGGCACTCCGCGTGGCGGTGGAGGTCTCGTTCGTCACCGAGGCTTCGGGCCCGTCACCCGACCTGGCCGACCCACTGCGGGGTGCCGATGTGGCGTTCGTGTGCGGTCCGTCGTACGTGGAGTTGCGCCGGGTGGATGCCCATCGCAGCATCGAGCTGGTCAGGTCAGGGAGGGCGGAGGCGGCAGCCATCGACGCCAACACACTGCGGCGCGTCGACCGCTCGGGCCTGAAGGTGGTGCACACGTTCGGCCCTCATCCGGTGCAGCCGATCGTGGCCCACCCGGGATTCCCGATGATCGAGGCCGTGGCCGAAACATTGGGCTCGGCCCGTGCGCCCGAGTGGGGGGTGCTCGGCTTCGCCGCCGTCACCGAGCAGGACTACCCCGAATCGTTGGACTGACTCCGTTCAGACCTCGGGAAGGCTCGCCAGTCGGACCGCCGCCTTCTCCTGTTCGGACGGCTCGAGCTGGTGGTACGACAGCTCGATGGCGGTCCAGAGCGACTTGGACATCGGGTAATACAGAATGGGACCGAGTCCGGCGACGGCCACCGTGGCGATCAGCAGTCCCCTCCACGGCACATCCGGCCAGAAGCCGATCCATCCGCCCACCAACACGAGCAGGAACGACCCGAAGCTCATGATCGTGTTGATGATCATCGCCCCCACCCAGTATCCGGGCTCCCGTTCGAACACGAACCCGCACGCCGGGCACGACTCACGCATTTTCAGCCAGTTGTGGAACGAGGGCCCGTTCCCGCAGCGGGCGCAGCGCCGCTTGATCGCTCGGCCCACCAGCGGCCAGAACCCGACATCCGGATCTCTCACAGTCGCCAGGCTAAACCGTTGCCCGTTGCCACTCACCTTTTGCACATTGTGCAGAACGCACGCGATTCGCCCACCTTCTGCACAATGTGCAAAAGGTGGGCTCGTCGCTCGTCGCTCATTCGTACGCGATCGCTCCCAGCACGTCAAGGCGTCCGGCTTTGCGGGCGGGCCAGGCGGCGGCGACAACGCCGGCGATGGCGGCCGCTCCGAGCCAGATGGCGAGCTGACCGAACGGTATGTCGATTGCGCCGAGGCCCTCGTCTGCGAGGGAGATCACTACTGCCGTGCCGAGGGTCGAACCAACGATCACCCCGAGCGTCGCCCCGAAGACGGCGATGATGACCGCCTCGGATCGGATCATCCGGCCAACCTGCCCACGTCCCATGCCGACCGCCCGCAGCAGGCCGATCTCCCGGGTCCGCTCCACGATCGACAGCATGAGGGTGTTGGCGATGCCCATCACCGCGATGAGGATGGCCAGTCCGAGCAGGCCCGTGAAGAGGCCCACCAGCTGGTCGACCTGGCGCTCGGCGTCGGCGATGACCTCGGATCTGGTCGAGACTTCGACGTTGGGGAACCGTCCGAGGGCGGTACCGAGGATGTCCGCCCCCTCGTCCACCGACACACCTTCTGTCAGCGACACGAAGGCAAGCGAGGCGTCGAGTGGACCCACGGCGTCGTCGAGCGTCTGTACCGCCACCAGAATCGTTCCCAGGTTGGCGTTGGTGAATGTGCCCGTCAACGCGACTTCGACCGGGCCGGGCCCACCTTCGATGGTGACCATGTCGCCGATCGCCAAACCCCTGTCAGTGGCCGTCCCTGCCAGCATGAGGGCGCCGTCGGCCAGCAACGCCGGATCCCAGCCGTCGCCCCCGTCGAACACGGCTCCGATGCTGGCGGGATCGACCCCGGCCCAGTCCTGCCAGAACGTCACCGGCGACAGCACCGCCACCTCGTCGGTTTCAGCCACGGCTTCGAGCGCCGCATCGCTGATGCCTACGGCGAAGTTGCTGCTCTGCAGCGACAGGTCGGCGGGGAAAGCCTCGTCGAGTGTGTCGACCACCGAGGCCTTGACCGAGGCAGCAAACACCGACACGAACGCCACCAGCGCCACACCGATCATGAGGGCCGATGCGGTGGCGGCCGAGCGCCGGGGATTGCGGGTGGTGTTCTCGCGGGCCAGCTTGCCGGTCACGCCCCGGAACGGGCTGCCCAGGATCGCCGCCGCCGGCCGCGAGAACAGCGGGGCGAGCACCGAAACGCCCAGGAACACGACCAACGCTCCCGCTCCCACCCAGATCGCCGGGCTCGGGATGTCGCCGAACAGCGACATCCCGATCGCGGTCGATCCGGCCAACAGCGCGGTGCCGCCCACCATCCCACGTCGTCGGAGTGAGCCGGGTGTCGAGGTCTCGATGGCCTCGGCCCGCATGGCGGCCACCGGCGGCACCTTGGCGGCCCGGCGGGCGGGCAGCAGCGCCGACACCAGCGTGACCACCACACCCACCCCCATACCAACCGCGATCGTCCGGGGTAGCAGGGTGATCGGTCCGTCGGGTACTTCGAGGCCGAAGTTCGCCATCCCCGCCTTGATTCCCATCGCCAGGCCGATGCCGGCCGCTACTCCCACCGTCGACGCCACCACTGACACCATCAGCGCCTCGATGGTCACCAGCCTGGTGACCTGACGACTGGTGGCGCCGATCGCCCGCAACAACGCCAGCTCGCGTGTCCGTTGCCCGACGATGATCCGGAAGGTGTTCTGGATGATGAAGCCGCCCACCAGCACCGACACAGCAGCGAACGCCAGTAGGGCCGTGTTCAGGAACGACAGGCCCTCGGTGACTCCGTCGAGCTGCTCGCTGGTCTGCTGCTCACCGGTGACCGCCTCCAGTCCTTTCGGGAGGGCCTCGCCGACCACGTTTGCAAGTTGATCGGGCTCGAGCGAGCCCACTGTGTCGATGGAGCTGAGCTTGCCCTCCAGATCGAAGAGCCGTTGTGCCTCGGACAGCTCGAAGACGGCCAGGGTTGCCCCCGCCAGATTGTCCTCTGTCCCGAAGTTGACCAGCCCGACCAGTTCGAACTCCTCGACACCGCCCTCCGTCTGGATCTCGACCAGATCGCCCAGCGACCACCCGTTGGCTTCGGCGGTGGCAACGTCGATTGCGGCCTCGCCCGGCGCCGCCGGTGCCCGACCGTTGCCGTCGGCGATGCGGAGCGGGTTGAGTGCCTCGGCGTCGATCCACGAGAACCCGAGCGTGGGGGGACCCTGCCCACCGATGGGGTCGCCGGCCTCGTCGACGATCTGGGCGAATCCCTCCACGAACCCGGCTGCCTGCTCGACCCCGTCGAGTGCGGCGATCCGGTCGAGGACGGCGGCGTCGATGGCGGTGTCGTCAACCGGGCGGACCGTCACGTCGATGCCGGCGTAGACATCGGAGAACAGGTTCTCGAAGCGGGCATTGATGGTGTCGGTGAACACGAAGCTCCCCGACACGAACGCCACACCGACCACGATGGCGGCCGCCGTCAGCAGGAACCTCAACCGATGGGCGAGCACGCCCTTGAGTGCGGTGGCGAACACGTCAGTTCCCCAGCAGTTTCATGCGGTCCAGTACCGACTCGGGCGTCGGCCGGTCGAGTTGGTCGACCACCGCTCCGTCGGCGAGGAAGACCACCCGGTCGGCGTAGCCAGCGGCGGAGGGGTCGTGGGTGACCATCACGATGGTCTGGCCGAACTGGCGCACGGCATGCTGCATGAAGCCGAGCAGCTCGGCGCCGCTCTTCGAGTCGAGGTTGCCGCTGGGCTCGTCGGCGAAGACGATCTCGGGTCGGGACACCAGCGCCCGGGCGGCGGCCACCCGCTGCTGCTGCCCGCCGGACAGCTCGCTCGGACGGTGCGCCAGCCGATCGGTCAATCCGACGGTGGCAACCACCTGGTCGAACCAGGGGCGATCCACGCTCTCCCCGGCGATGGTGAGCGGGAGGACGATGTTCTCCTCGGCGGTGAGCGTCGGGATCAGGTTGAAGGCCTGGAAGATGAAGCCGACCTTGCGGCGGCGAAGCTCGGTGAGCTTGCGGTCGTTGAGGGTGCCGAGCTCCACGTCACCGATGTGGACCGTTCCTGCGTTGAGCGAGTCGAGGCCGGCGATGGTGTGCAGCAGCGTCGACTTGCCCGAACCCGAAGGCCCCATGATGGCGGTGAACATGCTTCGTTCGAACTCGACGGTCACGCCGTCGAGTGCCTTTACGACGGCATCGCCGTGGCCGTAGTGCTTGACCCCGCCCGACATTCGGGCCGCGATGCCGGATCTGATCTCTGTGAGTGTCACGTCGTCTCCTCGTGTGCGGTACTCGTCGAGATCATCGGGGACCGGGCCGGACGTGACCATCGGGGATGACCCGCCGGACACCCCTGGCGTGTCCGGGTCGGCTCAGGGAGGGTTGGACGCGCTGGCGAACCGGGTGCGAAGGCCAACGAGCCGACGGCCCCGTGCCGGGGTGGCGGTCAGCCCATCGCTTCGATGGTGTAGCCCGCCTCCTGCAGCGACCTCCGGAACCACGACCACCCCTGGTCGAAGGCGATCCGCTCCTGCTCGATCGCCGCCACAGGCGCCAGCAGGTTGCCGTCGATGCGAACCGCCCCCTCCCGGGGGATGAACGGTGGGGTGTCGGGGGTGGTGGCCGCTCGGAGTGGAGCCACGTACGACCAGACGTTCTCGAAGCAGAACCGCCGCACGCCAGCTGCGTAGAGCCGGTTGGTCTGGTCGATGATCGGAAGACGGCCCGCTCCCATCGGCACACCCTGGACCCACCTCCCGTGGTGGTCCTCCACGATCTCGTGATCCTTGGCGTGAACCCGGGCGGTGTAGGGCGCCATCGCCTCGAGGGCGGCGATGGGGTCTTCGCCCACCATCTGACTGTTCCCGTAGTCGTACAGTGCCCGAATCGACGGGTGGTCGACGGCGGCGAGGATCCGGGCGATGACCGGACCGGTGAAGTCCTCGTGGTTCTCGAGCACCACCAGCACCCCGGCATCGGCTGCCATCGGTCCCACCGCCACGAGATCACCGATGGTCCGCTCGATGATGTCGGGGAGGTCGCCGGTGTGGCGGGTGTAGGTGCGGAGGGTATCGGCTCCCACCGCCGTGGCCACCCCGAGCATGTGCTGTACGTGTTCGGGCTCGGTGCTCGAGGTGTCGATCTCACACGGCATCCCTGTCAGGTGTTGGCGCACGGAGGCCAGGTGGGCGGAGGAAATGCCGCCCAGATCACGGAAACCTGGCCCGTTCGCTGAGATGTTGACTCCGGTGAAGCCCTGCGCACGGGCGTGGTCGATGTAGTCGAAGACGTTCATGGCCTCGTACCGCAGATGGAACCGAAGGCTGAAGCTGTGGACGTGCATCCCGATCGACCGGCTCATGCCAACTCCTGCAGTAACTGTGCCTCAGCCTCCAGCGCCCGTCGGTACCTGGCTGCGACCTCGGGGTCGGAGCCGGAGAGGCGGTGCGCCCTGGCGGAACAGTAGGCGGCGATCCGCCAGAGGTAGGCGGGTCGAAGTGCCTGGAAACGCTCGACCGTCTCGTCGTGGTCGTACGCCGCCAGGAACGACTCGACCTCGGACCGGCCCAGTGGAGGCCTTTCGTAGAGGATCTGCATGGCCGGAGACGTGAAACAGACGATATCCTCGACGGCGTCGCCGTCGCCGGGGCATTGCCAGTCGATGAGCCGCAGGCCCTGCGGAGTGGAGATCATGTTCCCTGGGCCGCAGTCGGTGTGGACCAGCGAACCGGCCCGGCCTTCCCGTGACAGGCGGGGGAACGGCAGATCGAGCGTCGCACCGCCCCAATCGAGGATCGCCCGGGCGTGGGCGAGGATCCCGGTGGAGCCGACGGCAAGAGGCCGCAGACCGACCGGTTCGATGTCGTGGACCCGCCTCAGCAGCCGGGCCGCTTCCGACACAGACCCGTCCCAACTCGGGCCCTCCAGGAACTTGGTGACCAGCAGCCGTGCTTCGGGCACATAGGCGACGGGGTCGGAAGCGATGCGGCGACCGGCGATCAACGCCGTCGCCGCCGCCTCGATGGCCGGGTCGTTCGGGAAGTAGGGGTTGTCTGAAGAATCGGCGAAGCGTTTCGCCACCCAGCGTCGTCCGTCGCCGAGATCCAGCCTCACGACGGTGTTCCAGTACCCGCCGCTGAGAGGCGTCTCTTCGACCGCGGTCCCGCTCGGGATGACCCCGGCTTCGATCAGGTCCTGCACGATTCCCACGATGCGGACAACCGTATCGGGCGCAGTAGGTTTCGGCCATGACCAATGGCGACCGGATGCGAGAGATCAGGACCGACTACGAGGCCGAGGGCATCGACGTGGCCGACGTCGACCCTGATCCGGTGGTGGAGTTCGACGCGTGGTTCACCGGTGCCATCGAGGCGGGGGTGGATCAACCGAACGCCTTCGTGCTGTCGACGGTCGGCCCGAACGGGCGGCCCTCGGCGCGAACTGTGCTCATGAAGGACTTCGATGGCGCGGGGTTCGTGTTCTTCACCAACTACCAGAGCCGCAAGTCGAACGAGATCGACGACAACGACGCCGTGTCGATGCTGTTCCTGTGGCTCCCCTTGCACCGCCAGATACGCATCGAGGGGCGGGCCACGCCGGTCCCAGCGGAGGAGTCCGACGATTACTTCGCCACCCGCCCCCCGGCGGCGCGGTTGGGTGCCCACGCTTCCCCTCAGAGCCGTGAGATAGCGAGCCGTCACTGGCTCGAGGCCCGGGTCGCAGAGCTCGAAGTGGAGTTCCCCGACGCCGCGGCTCCCAGGCCGGCCCACTGGGGCGGCTTCCGTGTGGCTCCCGACCTCTTCGAGTTCTGGCAGGGGCGACCCAGCCGTCTTCACGACCGGGTGCTCTACGTTCCCGCCGAGGGCGGTTGGAAGCGTTCGCGGCTGGCCCCGTAGCTGCGCGGTTCCCAGCTGGTCGGGCTTTCGATGCCGTCTCTACACTCGCACCGTGCGGCTTCACGTCCTCGGTTCCAATGGTACCTACCCTTCGCCCGGTCGGCCGGCTTCGGGCTATGCCGTCGAGCACGGTTCCACGGTGATCTGGATGGACGCCGGACCGGGCACGTTCACGGCACTGTGGGACCGCTTCGACCTCGGATCGATCTCGGCGATCATCGCCTCACATGAACACCCCGACCACTGCCTCGATCTGCTGGCCGCCTACCACGCCCTCGCCTACGGCGCCGATTCCCATCCTCCGATCCCGGTCTACTGCCCCAGCCCCGTGGTCGATCGCGTACGCGGATTCGTGCGAGCGGGGGAGGGGCATGCCATCGACACGGTGTTCGACTTCCGGCCGGTAGAGGGCGGCGACGAGGTGACGATCGGTGACGTGTCGGTGCGGTTCCGTCGTGCCGATCACTCGGTGCCCACCATCGCATCCAGACTCGAGGCAGGGAACCACGTGCTGGCGTACTCGGCCGACACGGGGACCGCGGGGAGTTGGCACGACATCGCCGACGACGCCGACCTGTTCCTGTGTGAAGCCTCGTACCAGGGGGAACCGGGAGCGCACGCCTACACCCAGCACCTGACCGCCAACGAGGCGGGGCGCATCGCCCGGGAGCGGCGGTCCCGGCGGCTGGTGCTCACCCACATCCCACCGCATCTCGACGCGTCGATCTCGATCGACGAGGCCGAGGCCACCTTCGACCGGCCCGTCGCATTGGCGGTGCCGGGAGCGATCCACGAACTGTGAGGACGATATGGCGAGAGACCGCGCAGACGACGAACTGAGACCTGTCCGTATGCACCTGGCGTACACCCAGAGCACCCCCGGGTCGGTGCTGATCGAGATGGGACGCACCCGTGTGTTGTGCACGGCGTCGGTGGAGGACGATATCCCCCGTTGGATGCGCGACTCCGGGAAGGGCTGGGTGACCGTCGAGTACGGCATGCTTCCCGGGTCCTCCAACGATCGGATCCGGCGCGACTCCTACACCAAGGGTCGCCAGCAGGAGATCTCCCGGCTGATCGGCCGGGCATTGCGGGCGGTGGTGGACACCACCGCCATGAACGAACGGATGGTGCGGGTCGACTGCGACGTGATCGAGGCCGACGGTGGTACCCGCACCGCCGCCATCACCGGCGCCTGGGTGGCCTTGTGGGACGCCTGCCAGTGGGCGATCGACCGTTCCATGATGACCCGCAACCCGATCATCGACCAGGTGGCCGCTGTTTCGGTGGGGATGGTGGGGGGTGCAACACTTCTCGATCTCGAATACGAGAGCGACGCAGCGGCGGACGTCGATCTGAATGTCGTCATGTCCGGCAGGGGAGGACTGGTCGAGGTGCAGGGCACCGCCGAAGGTTCGGTGTTCGACCGGGCCGACCTCGACCGGATGCTCGACCTGGCCGAGGTCGGCGTCGCCGAGTTGCTCGACCTCCAGAAGCAGGCCACGGCGTGATCGAGCGGCTGGTCGTTGCCTCCAAGAACCGTGACAAGATCGCCGAGATGGAGTCGGTGCTGGTCGGTACCGGCCTGGTGGGCGAGATCGTGCGCGGGCTGGAGTGGCCTGACGTCGACGAGACCGAGGGCACCCTCGAAGGCAACGCCCTGCTCAAGGCCCACGCCGTGTTCGCCGCCACCGGGCTCCCGTCCGTCGCCGACGACACGGGGCTCGAGTTGGCGGCGCTAGGTGGTGAACCGGGTGTCTTCACCGCCCGCTACGCCGGACCCGATGCCACCTACGACGACAATGTCCAGAAGCTTCTCGACGAGCTGACCGGCCACGCCGACCGAACGGCAGTGTTCCGCACCGCCATCGCCCTGGTGGCACCCGGCACCGAGCCCGTCGTGGTGGAGGGTCACATCGTCGGTCGCATCGCCGAAGAGCGCCGGGGAAGCGGCGGCTTCGGGTACGACCCGGTCTTCGAGGTGGACGGCCTCACCTTCTCCGAGATGGGAACAGACCGGAAGAACGAATTGTCGCATCGAGCCCGCGCCATCCGGGCGTTGGCGGAGGTGTTGAGAGCTTCGAGCTGAGAGCTGCGAGCTTCGAGCTACGGGCTACGGGCTACGGGCTACGGGCTACGAGCTACGAGCTACGAGCTACGAGCTACGAGCTAGTAGTGACTTTCCGGCCCGACCGGCGTCTGTTCGCCGCTGGTGGCGGCGTCATGCCTACGGAGCCGCTTCGGCGAAGTCGGGCCGCATATTCACAGTGCGGGCGAGAGGACTCGAACCTCCAAGGGACCTGCCCACCAGATCCTAAGTCTGGCGCGTCTACCATTTCCGCCACGCCCGCGTGACCAGGCCGATTGTGCCATCTGCACGACAGGTTTCCATATGGACATGTTCCAGTCACCTGTGAGTCCCGACCCGGCAACCAGACTTCGATACGTTCGCCGACGGAGTCCTGGAGTGCGAGGGAGGCATCTCGAATGCGATCGATCCGCCGCCGAAGCATCGGCGTGACACTTACATCTGCGGCACTGGTGTTCTCACTGGTACCGGCTGCGGTGGGAAGTCCCACCGAGTCCAACTCGTCCGTGTGTCCACCTTCTCGGTGTACACCAACAACGCCGACCCGGCCGCCGAGACCGTGGCCGAGATCGTGGCGGCGTCTTCTGATGGAAAGACGCTGATCTACACCGATGGCTCCAACGCCACCCTCGGTTTCGTCGACATCGCCGACCCTTCGTCCCCCAAGCCGTTGGGCACGGTCGACCTGCCGGGTGAGCCGACCTCGGTTGCGGTGGTGGGTCGTTTCGCCGTTGCCGGTGTGAACACCAGCGAGTCGTTCATCAACCCTTCAGGCGAACTGGCGGTGATCGACATCACCCGACAGCGCATCGTGACGAGTCTTGACCTGGCGGGTCAGCCCGACTCGGTGACGGTGAGCCCCGACGGGAAGTACATCGCGATCGCCATCGAGAACGAGCGCGACGAGGACGTCACCGTCGACGATGTCGAAGGAGGCCTCCCGCAGGCACCCGCCGGCCTCCTCCAGATCGTCGACGTGAAGGGCGCACCGCGAAACTGGGACATCCGTGACGTCGACATGACCGGTCTGGCCGGCTACGGCGCCGATGATCCCGAGCCCGAGTTCGTCGATATCAACACGCGCAACCAGGCGGTCGTGACGATGCAGGAGAACAACCACCTCGCCATCGTGGATCTGCGGCGTGGCACGGTCACCCGTGACTTCCCGGCCGGTACGGTCACACTCGTTGGTGTGGATGCGGTGGAGGATGGCATCATCTCGCTGACCGACACGATCACCGACATTCCCCGTGAGCCCGACGCAGTCGCCTGGATCGGCACCGGCCGTTTCGCCACTGCCAATGAGGGTGACCTGTTCGGCGGAAGCCGTGGGTTCACGGTCTACGACATGACGGGTCGTGTCCGCTACGACTCCGGAACCTCCTTCGAGGAGATCGCGGTGGCACACGGGCACTATCCCGAGGACCGCTCCGAGAACAAGGGTTCGGAACCCGAGTCCATCGAGTTCGGCCGCTTCGGTGCCACCAACTACCTGTTCGTCGGTTCCGAGCGGGGAAGCTTCGTCAACGTCTATCAGATGAGGGGCGATCAGCCGTCGTTCCGTCAGCTCCTGCCCACGGGTCTCAGCCCCGAGGGTCTGCTGGCGATCCCTGGCCGCAACCTGTTCGTTGCCTCCACCGAGGCCGATGATCCCGAGTTCGGTGTTCGCACCACCATCATGATCTACGAGCTCGTGAAGGGCGCACCCGCCTACCCCGGGATCATGTCGGTGGACGGACCTGACGGCACGCCCATCCCGTGGAGCGCAATGTCGGGCCTCGGAGCGGACCCGCACGATGCCGACACGCTCTACGCCGTGTGGGACTCGTATTACTCCGAGAGCAGGGTCTTCACCATCGACGTCAGCGAAACGCCGGCGAAGGTGGTGGAAGCGATCACCATCGACGGCGGGACGGGCAATTACGACCCGGAGGGCGTGGTTGTCGCTCCTGACGGAACCATGTGGATCGCCTCCGAAGGCAACGCTTCGGGCTCGAGGACTAACCGCCTCCTGCAGATCGATGCGGCCGACTCGGTGCTGGCCGAGGTCGAACTGCCTGCCGAAGTCCTCGCCTGTCGGGCGGCGTCGGGGAACCGTGGATCCCTGGGCGCCGGCTTCGAGGGCGTGACGGTGGTCCCGTCGGCCGGCGGGTACACCCTCGCCATCGCTCAGCAGCGCGGATGGGACTACACCACCGACGGCTGCGAGGATCTGGACGACGATCCCAGCGGCGCCAATTCGGGTGAGCCCGGATACACCCGCATCTGGACATACGACCCCGTCACCGGAGAGTGGGGTTCGATCGCCTACGAGCTCGAGCCCATCACGACTTACGCCGCCTGGACCGGTCTCTCGGAGATCACCGCCTTGGAGGACGGATCGTTCGTGCTCATCGAACGGGACAACGTCACCGGCGACTGGGCGGAGCTGAAGACGCTGGTGAAGGTGACTCCCGAGGCGATGGCCGACGGGGTGATCGAGCGGTCCGAGAAGCTCGTGTACGACGTGCTTCCCGACATGCAGGCGTCCAACGGTTGGATCACCGACAAGCCCGAAGGCTTTGCGGTCGCCGCCGATGGCCAGACCTACCTCATCACCGACAACGACGGAGTTGAGGACTGGTCCGGTGAGACCCAGTTCCTGCGGCTGGGCACGATCGACAGCCTCTTCGACTGAGCAGAAGGTCCATAAGAACCGGAGGGCCCCGGGCGGTGACGTCCGGGGCCCGGTCCGCGTATAGCCGGAGGTTGGGAGCAGGCCGGAGGCCGGAAGCAGGAGGCCCGAAGCCGGAGGCGCGGCAGGCAGATCGTACAACGTACAACGTACCGGATCCGCTTCAGGCACCGTTGGCAGTGGGAGCCTCTGATCAAGGAGGATCGCATTCCTCGGCCCGTCACGCCGAGAGCTACGACGGGTGCCTGAAGCGGGTTTCAGGGGTGGCAGGCTGAGGCCGGAGGCGGTGACGTCAGAGGCCTCAGGGACGTGGCGACAGATTTCAGGTAGAGGGCCTACACCCCCGGCCCGTCACGCCGAGAGCTACGAGGAGTGCCGGGGGGTTTCAGGGGGGTCGTCCCCACTGGAGTGATGGTGGGTCGCCCGGGACTTGAACCCGGAACCTGCGGATTAAGAGTCCGTTGCTCTGCCAATTGAGCTAGCGACCCGGCGAGGAGCTTACTAGCTGCTCGGCTGGGCCAAGTTCGCAGCGATGGCCCCGATGGGCCGAGCCTGCGGTGTCAGGCCTGCGATGTCGAACCGAAAGGCACGGTCGGGATGGCCGGATTCGAACCGGCGGCCCCCTGGTCCCAAACCAGGTGCGCTACCAAGCTGCGCCACATCCCGTGAAGCAGAAGCGTACAGCGTTCCGCACGCTCGCTGGGACGGGTATCCTGAATGACCTTGCGGGTGTAGCTCAATGGTAGAGCCCCAGCCTTCCAAGCTGGTCATGAGGGTTCGATTCCCTTCACCCGCTCTGATACATCCAGGGGGGTCGACCCCCCTGACCCCCCGCCGGTGCGCGTCAGGAACGGATCGCGGGCTTGGCCGGGGTTGGGGACGCAACGCGGGATCTGGTTGCCACGTGGTTGAGGTTGAACGGTCAACGGTGAACGGTGAACTCTCCTGCCAGACGACCCCCCTGACCCCCCGCCGGTGCTGGTCGTGGATTCTTCGCGTTGTGGGCCGGGGGTGTGGACGGGTACGCAGTGCCGTTCCCACGTTCGGTACCTTCCGGGCGTTCTGCGTTCTGCGTTCTGCGTTCTGCGTTCTGCCTCCTGCCTCCTGCCTCCTGCCCCTCCTATCCGTCCTCACCCCCCGTCCCGCCGTTCTACACTGTTTCAGGCCCCCTCGGGGGTGCCACAGAGATGGGCGGGTTCGCAGGCACTCGTGCCCCCGTAGCTCAGGGGATAGAGCAGGAGCCTTCTAAGCTCTTGGTCGGGGGTTCGAATCCCTCCGGGGGCGCTGCGAATCGACCCGGAACAGTCGCACAACCTTGCGACAAAAACACATGGTGGCCGTAGCTCAGCTCGGTTAGAGCGCCAGGTTGTGGCCCTGGAGGTCGGGGGTTCAAGTCCCCTCGGTCACCCCACGCGCCCGGGAGGTATCCCCTCCCGGGCGTATGTTGCCCACGTTGCGTGGAGCTCCGTCTCCAGCGGGCTGACAGCCACCAGATCAACCACAGACCAACCAGCGACCATCCAGCAGAGTCCCCGAGAACACCCGGCACGGTTGTTGAGCCGGAGAGTGAGGAACGCACGTGAGTGTGAATGTGAGTGAGGCCGGCCCGTTCGAGCGGCTGGTGGAGTTCTCGGTCACCGAGGCCGAGATCGACAAGGCCAAGGGCGTCGCCGCTCGCAAGCTGTCCCAACAGCTCAAGATCCGCGGTTTCCGCCCGGGCAAGGCCCCCCGTCCGATCGTCGAGGCGACGGTCGGTTCCGAGCGTCTTCGTGCCGAGGCAATCGACGAGCTGCTCCCTGACAAGGTCGGGAGCGTCCTCGAAGAACTCCAGCTGGATCCGGCCGTCACGCCCGAACTGGAGGCGGTCGACGAGGTCGACGACGGCGTCGGCGTCAAGGTCCGGGTCACGCTGTGGCCGGAGCTTTCCAGCGTCCCCGGTCACGAAGGTCGCACGGTCGACGTCGGCTCACCGGACATCACCGACGAGGAGATGGCCGATCAGATCGACCGTATCCGTGACCAGTTCGCCGAGTTGGGCGAGGCGGGGAGGCCGGCGGAGGTTGGAGACTTCCTCACGATCGACATCTCGGCCACCAGCGACGGCGAGGACGTGCCCGAGGCCTCCGCCGCTCAGATCATGTACGAGCTGGGCAATGCCGGGTTCATCGTGGGTATCGACGAGACTCTGATCGGCGCCGAGCCCGGCGGCGTGTTCGTCTTCGACGGTCCGCTCCCCGAAGGTTTCGGCGAGTTGGCCGGCATGCCCGTCACCTACGGCATCACTGTGACGGCCGTCCAGGCCAAGGTTCTCCCCGAGCTGACCGATGAGTGGGTCGCCGAGATCACCGAGTTCTCGTCGATTGCCGAGCTCGAGGTCAATCTCGAGGAGCGGATGGGCGACATGAAACGTCGCGCTCTGGCCGGGCGCTTCCGCGAGAAGGCACTCGATCAACTGGTCGCCGAAGTCGAGATCGAACTCCCTGAGGCGCTGTTGCGGTCGGAGATGGACGAGATACTGCATCGCTTCGTCCAGCGCCTGGAGGGTCAGGGCATCTCGATCGACGACTACTTCTCGGTCGCCGGTGTGGACCGTGGCGCCTTCATCGCCGACCTTCGATCGCAGGCCGGGCGCTCGATCAGGACCCGCCTGCTGCTCGAAGGCGTAGCGGCCCGTGCAGGCCTCGAAGTGAGCGACGAGGAGTTGAGCACCGTCATCGAGACGCTGGCGCTCCAGAGCGAGAAACCGGACGCCATGCGCAAGGTGCTCCGGCAGAGCCACCAAGAAAAGTCTCTGGTCGGTGATATTCTCCGAAACAAGGCACTCGAGGCGATCGTCGCCGGTGCCGCTCCCGTTGACGAAGACGGGAATCCTGTTGAGCTGACGGTTGAAGAAGAACCGGACGATGCCGACGGGGAGACGGTGGTGCCGGCGGGTGTGCCGGTGGCCGACTCTGAAGAACTGAATTCGGAAGTTGTGGAATCGGAAGTCGTGGTCGACGCCGCTGTCGAAGCAGAGGACGTCGCCGAACCGGTCGCTGAGGCCGGATCTGAGGAGGAATGATGCAGGTCGAGGGTTACGTTCCGGTTCCGTATGTCACCGAGCAGACCAGCCGTGGTGAGCGAACCTACGACATCTACAGTCGTCTACTCAAGGACCGGATCATCTTCCTGGGCACGCCGATCGACGACACGGTCGCCAACCTGATCATGGCTCAGATGCTCCACTTGGAGTCCGAGGACCCCGACAAGGACGTGTGGCTGTACATCAACAGCCCCGGCGGTTCCATCACGTCGCTGTTCGCCATCTACGACACGATGCAGTACATCCGCCCCGAGGTGAACACGGTGTGCATGGGCATGGCTGCTTCCGCGGCCGCCGTCATCCTCGCCGGTGGGCAGAAAGGCAAGCGCTTCGCACTGCCCCACGCCCGGGTCATGTTGCACCAGCCGCACGGTGGCGCTCAGGGCCAGGCGACCGACATCGAGATCCAGGCCAAGCTCATCATCCAGATGCGTGAGCAGCTCAACCACATCCTCGCCGACCACACCGGTCAGGATTACGAGAAGGTGTCCACCGACACCGAGCGTGACTACTGGCTGTTGGCACCCGAGGCGAAGGATTACGGCGTTGTCGACGCAATTCTCACCCGTCGGGAGCTCTCTGCGGTAGCCTCGAGCTGATCCAGGAGGCTTCATGGCGAAGTTCAGCGAGGGCGGCGACCTGTTGAAGTGCAGCTTCTGCGGGAAGTCGCAGCGGCAGGTCAAGAAACTGATCGCAGGACCCGGTGTCTACATCTGCGATGAGTGCATCGACCTGTGCAACGAAATCATCGAAGAGGAACTCACCACCTCCGAAGACGTCTCCTTCGCTGAACTTCCGAAGCCGGCCGAGATCAACGCCTACCTCGACGAGTACGTCGTGGGCCAGGAGCGGGCCAAGAGGTCGCTGTCGGTGGCGGTCTACAACCACTACAAGCGAATCCGTTCCAATGAGCTGCGTCACGACGATGTCGAACTGCAGAAGTCGAACATCCTGCTGATCGGGCCGACAGGGTCGGGCAAGACACTTCTCGCCCAGACCCTGGCCCGTCAGTTGAACGTTCCCTTCGCCCTCGCCGACGCCACTGCGCTCACCGAAGCGGGTTACGTCGGTGAGGACGTCGAGAACATCCTGCTCAAGCTGATCCAGGCCGCCGACTACGACGTGAAGCGCGCCGAGCAGGGAATCGTCTACATCGACGAGATCGACAAGATCGCCCGCAAGGCCGAGAACCCCTCGATCACCAGGGATGTCTCCGGTGAAGGTGTCCAGCAGGCCCTGCTCAAGATCCTCGAGGGCACGGTGGCGAGTGTCCCGCCCCAGGGCGGTCGCAAGCACCCCCACCAGGAGTTCATCCAGATCGACACCTCGAACGTGCTGTTCCTGTGTGGCGGTGCGTTCGCCGGGCTCGAGGACATCATCGGGCAGCGGGTCGGCCGCAAGCAGGTCGGCTTCGGAGCCGAGGTCCGTTCCAAGCACGAGATGCGGGCCTCGGACCTCTTCGCCCAGGCTCTTCCCGAAGACCTCATGAAGTTCGGTCTGATCCCCGAGTTCATCGGTCGGCTCCCAGTGGTCGCCACGGTCGAGGACCTCGACAAGGACGCCCTGATGGCCATTCTCACCGAGCCCCGCAACGCCCTGACCCGTCAGTACGCCCGCATGCTGGAGATGGATGGGGTTGAGCTGGTCTTCACCAAGGATGCCCTCGAGGCGGTCGCCGACCAGGCGATCGTCCGTGGAACCGGGGCTCGCGGGCTCCGCGCCATCCTCGAGGAAGTCCTGTTGGGAACCATGTTCGACGTACCGTCCCGCTCCGACATCACCAAGGTGGTCGTGGACGAAGCCGTCGTGCTCGGCGAGGTGGACCCCACCCTGTACGACGAGAGCTCGCAGGAGCGCTCGGCCTAGCGTCGAACCGAGAACGCCCGATCCCGTTCTCGAGCGACAACGAGACGATGCGGGTGGGTCTGTTGCTGGTGCCTCGTGTCTGACCAGGCCGTCACAGCGGCCGAGACTTCAGGTCGGCCCATGGGCCTCGAGCCTTCGGCCTTGGGCGTTCTGCGTTCTGCGTTCTGCGTTCTGCGTTCTGCGTTGGGCGTTAACCTTCCTCTCCCGTGCCCGAGATGAACCCCACCTATGAACCGTCCCAGATCGAGGCCCGCTGGTATGACCGGTGGGAGTCGGCGGGTGTGTTCCGACCCGAGTACCGACCAGACGGGGAGCCGTTCTGTGTGGTGATCCCGCCTCCCAACGTCACCGGGTCGCTCCATATGGGGCACGCTCTCAACCATGCCATCCACGACGTGATCATCCGGCGCAAGCGCATGCAGGGATACGCCGCGCTCTGGATTCCCGGCACCGACCATGCCGGCATCGCCACCCAGAACGTGGTGGAACGCGAACTGGCGGTGGAGGGCCTCACCCGCCACGACCTCGGCCGGGACGCCTTCGTCGAACAGGTGTGGGAGTGGAAGCGTAAGTATGGCGCCCGCATCACCACCCAGATCAGGCGTATGGGCAGCTCCTGTGACTGGACCCGGGAACGATTCACTCTCGACGAAGGGCTCTCCAAGGCAGTTCGCGAGGTGTTCGTCAGCCTCCACGAGCAGAACCTGCTGTACCGCGGTAACCGGATCATCAACTGGTGTCCCCGCTGTGGCACCGCTCTGTCCGACATCGAAGTGGAATACCAGGACGAGTCCGGCACCCTCACCCATGTCACCTACCCCTTCGCCGACGGCCCCGGCGGCGTCACGGTGGCCACCACCCGGCCCGAGACCATGCTGGGCGACACCGGCGTGGCGGTGCATCCCGACGACGAGCGGTATACGGACGCGATCGGACGCATGCTGCGATTGCCGCTGATGGACCGGCTCATCCCGGTGGTGGCCGACGACGCCGTGGAACCCGAGTTCGGGACCGGTGCGGTCAAGGTCACACCGGCACACGACCCCACCGACTTCGAGATCGGGCAACGCCACGGGCTGGATTCGATCGTGGTGCTCGATGGCGACGCCCGCGTCACCGCCGCCGGTGGCCGATTTGCCGGAATGGACCGGTTCGATGCCAGGACAGCGGTCACGGCGGCCCTCGAGGCCGAAGGCGCCTTGGTCGCGGTCGAGCAGCATCAGCATTCGGTGGGTCACTGCTACCGGTGCAGCACCGTGGTGGAGCCGTGGCTGTCGGACCAGTGGTTCGTGTCGGTCACCGAGTTGGCCCGTCCGGCGATCGAAGCCGTTCGCGATGGCCGCAACGAGTTCATCCCCAATCGGTGGGAGAAGAGCTATTTCCACTGGATGGAGAACCTGCGGGACTGGACGATCAGCCGTCAGATCTGGTGGGGTCACCGCATCCCGGCCTGGTACTGCCCGGACGGCCACATCTCGGTGACCCGCCAGGACCCGACGTCGTGTACCGGGTGCGGCTCGACCGAGCTCCGCCAGGACGAGGACGTGCTCGACACGTGGTTCTCGTCGGCGCTGTGGCCGTTCTCGACGCTGGGGTGGCCCGAGCAGACCGATGATCTCGACCGCTTCTACCCGAACGCAGTGTTGATCACCGGGTTCGACATCATCTACTTCTGGGTGGCCCGGATGATGAAGATGGGTTTGCACTTCATGGATGCCGTGCCGTTCCACCAGACGATCATCCACGGGCTGGTGCGCGACGCCGAGGGTCACAAGATGTCGAAGTCCCGGGGAAACACCATCGACCCCCTCGACGTGGCGGAGGAGTACGGGGCCGACCCGCTGCGACTGGCCCTGATCCAGGCCGCCAACCCCGGCCAGGATGTTCCCCTCGACATGGAGTGGGTGGCCGGTGCCCGCCGCTTCGGCAACAAGCTCTGGAACGCGGCGCGTTTTGTGCTTCGCAGCGTCGAGGCCGGGACGGTTCCCGCCTCCGGCGGATATCCGGCGACTCCCGGCCCGGCCGACGAATGGATCCTGGCCCGATTGGGTGAGGTCGCGGCCCGTTTCGATGTGCTGTGCGACCAGTACCGCTTCTCGGACGCTTTCGGGTTGCTCTACAACTTCGCCTGGTCCGAGGTGTTCGACTGGTACCTGGAGATGTCGAAGACGACCCTGGCGACGGACGGTGCCGATGCCACCCGGGCGACCCTGGGAGTGGTGTTGCGTGACCTGCTCAAGCTGTTCCACCCCGCCATCCCCTACCTCACCGAAGAGTTGTGGTCTCACCTGGTCGATGACGGGCTGCTGGCCGGATCCGACTGGCCACAGGTGCCGTCGTATCAGGCGCCCGAGGTGATGGGGGACCTGCAGGATCTGATCGCCGGTATCCGCCGGTTTCGCGCCGAGCAGGGCCTGGCACCGCGCCGTTCCCTCGACCTGGCGCTGTTCGACCCCGACGGCCGGGTGGAACCCTGGGCCGAGAGACTGCTGTCGGATCTGGCGGCCGTGGCCATCGAGCGCGCCGAAAGCGAGCGCGAGCAGGGCCACACCAGGGTGGTGGCCGGGTCGCTGCAGGGATTCATCCCGCTCGAGGGGGTGATCGATCTCGACGCCGAACGGGCACGTCTCGACAAGGCCATCGCCGAGGCCGAGGCCGACCATGCCAAGGCGGCCGGCAAGCTCGGCAACGCCAGTTTCGTGGACCGGGCCCCGGCCGATGTCGTGGAGAAGGAGCGGCGTAAACAGACCGAAGCCGCCGAACTCCTGGAGACATTGCGAACCCAGCGGGCGGCGTTGTGAGCGGGCAGATGATCAGCTCATACGACGATGCCGTCGCCTACCTCGACGCCCACATCGGTCGCGGGATGCACCCCGGGCTGGAGAGGATCAACGGACTGCTCGACCTGATGGGCCGCCCCGACCAGGCGTATCCGATCGCCCACATCGGCGGCACCAACGGAAAGACATCCACCGCAAGAATGACCACCATGTTGCTGGTCTCCCACGGGCTCACCACCGGCACCTTCATCTCCCCGCATCTGGAACGGGTCGAGGAACGGTTCTCGCTCAACGGGTACATCGCCAGCCCCGAGCAGTTCACCCAGGCCGTCGCCGACGTGGCGGTCTTCGCCGACATCTATGAGCAGCGGTTCGCGGCCGAGCTCAGCTATTTCGAATTGACCGCCGCCATCGCCTTCTCGTGGTTCTCGGATCAGGCCGCAGATGCCGCCGTCATCGAGGTGGGGCTGGGAGGCCGCCTCGACGCCACCAACGCCTGCTCGGGAGCGGTGGCGGTCCTCACCGAGGTCGGTCTGGAACACCAGGAGTTTCTGGGCGACACCCTCGAACTGATCGCCACCGAGAAGCTCGCCATCGTCGACCCGGGAGCCACCCTCATCACCGGACCCCTCGCCGACGAGGTGTGGCCGGTGGTCGACGCGGTGGTGGCTCGCCAGGGCGCCGTCGACCTGCGCTACGGCCGGGATTTCCGGGTCGAGGGCGCTACCCGGGCCATCGACGGCTGGCACCTCGACGTCACCGGTGTCCACGGCAGCTACGAGGAGATCCATCTCCCGATCCGGGGCCGGCACCAAACGGTGAACTTCGCCCTCGCCGTCGCCGCGGCCGAAGCGATGATCGGTCGGGGCCTGGACCCGACTGCGGTGGTCGATGCCGCCGAGGTGATGTCCGCCCCCGGACGGCTCGAGCCGGTGGCAACCTCTCCCTACGTGCTGTTGGACGGGGCCCACAACCCCGACGGGTTCGTCGCCCTCGCCGACGCCCTCCGCGAGGAATACCCGACCATGACCTGGGTGCTACTCACCGGCGCCATGCGCGACAAGGACATCGAAGCGATGTACCCGCGACTGGCCGGCATGGTCGATCACGTGGTGGTCACCCAGGTACCGGTTCCCAATGCTCTACCGGCCGCCGACCTCGCCGGGCGCATGCGGCCGCTCATCGGGGCCGACGCCGACGCCGTCGCCGACCCGGTGGAAGCGCTGGCTCTGGCCCGCGAGCTCGCCGGCCCCCATGGCAATGTCATCGTTGCCGGATCCCTGTACCTGGTCGGCGAGATCCGATCGGCGGTCATGGGTGGGGGAGAGGTACAACGAAACGAGAGATGACAGGTGAGTTGCTGGCTTCTGGCCTATGGCAGCGACTCATCGCGAACAATCCGTCGTAGCTCGTAGCTCGTAGCTCGTAGCTCGTAGCTCGTAGCTGGCCGCTGGCGGCTTCGTCTCCGTTATCGTTCCTTCTCATATGTCAGTTGAACACACTTTCGTGATGGTGAAGCCCGACGGCGTGCGTCGGGGTCTGGTCGGCGAGGTCATCGGCCGGTTCGAGCGCAAGGGGTTCACCCTGCATCGGATGGCGATGATCGAGGTCACCGAGGATCTCGCCCGCAACCACTACGCCGAGCACGTCGAGCGGTCGTTCTTTCCCGAGCTCCTCGAGTTCATCACCAGCGGTGCGGTGGTGGCTATGGAGTGGTCGGGGGAGTCGGCGGTGGCGGCGGCCCGCACCATGATGGGCCCGACCAACCCGGCGACGGCGCCTCCCGGAACCATCAGGGGTGACTTCGGGCTCCTCATCACCGAGAACATCATCCACGGATCGGACTCGCCGGAGAGTGCCGAGCGGGAGTTGGGTATCTGGTTCGGGTGAGGCCGAGGTGGCGTTGACCCGTCACCGCCCCTAGACTCCGCTTCCACACCTCCCGGGAGATCCCGTGGCTGAGAATCTCTTCTCCATCGCCGGCCAGGATATGGCCATCGACCTCGGTACCGCCAACACCTTGGTGTTCGTGCGCGGCCAGGGCATCGTGCTCAACGAGCCTTCTGTGGTCGCGGTCAACACCAACAACCAGCGGGCGCTGGCGGTGGGCATGGAGGCCAAGCGGATGATCGGCCGCACCCCGGCGAGTATCCAGGCGATCCGCCCGTTGCGCGACGGTGTCATCGCCGACTTCGACATCACCGAGAAGATGCTCCGGTACTTCATCCAGAAAGTGCACCGCCGCCGGTGGGCACGCCCCCGCATCGTGGTGTGCGTTCCTTCCGGCATCACCCCGGTGGAGCGGCGGGCGGTGGAGGAAGCTGCCTACCACGCCGGCGCCCGGCGGGCCTACACGATCGAAGAGCCGATGGCGGCCGCTATCGGATGCGGTCTGCCGATCGGGGAGCCCTCGGGTTCGATGGTGGTGGACATCGGCGGCGGTACCACCGAGGTGGCTGTGATCTCGCTGGGTGGCATCGTTGTCTCCCGCTCGATCCGGGTGGGAGGCGACGAACTCGACGAGGCCGTCATCGAATGGGTCAAGAAGGAGTACAACGTGCTCCTGGGTGAGCGGACCGCCGAACAGCTGAAGATGGCGATCGGGTCGGCCTGGCCACGGGCCGATGAGCCGGCGGCGGAGGTGCGGGGCCGAGACCTGGTCACCGGGCTGCCCAAGACCATCCTGTTGTCGAGCCCCGAGATCCGCGAGGCGATCGAAGAGCCGACTCAGGCGATCGTCGACGCCGTGAAGTACACCCTCGACAAGACGCCCCCCGAGTTGGCTGCCGACATCATGGAGCGCGGCATCTGGCTCACCGGTGGTGGGGCTCTGCTCGAGGGACTCGATCAGCGTCTCGCCAACGAAACCGGCATGCCCATCGTCACGGCGGCCAAGCCGTTGGTGTCGGTGGCGGTCGGGTCGGGCAAGTGTCTCGAGGAGTTCGACACCCTGCACCACGTGCTGGTGTCTTCGTCGAGGCCGTGACGACCCGGGCCGACGACGCGGCCCAACGGTGAGCCCCCACCACCATGCGCGAGTTTCGCCAAGATCACTCCCTGCCCCTTTTCGTGACGCTGATCGTGGTCGCTTTCCTCCTCATGACCTTCGACCTGCGTTCCGGCGGTGAGGGGATGCTGGGTTCTTTGCGATCCGGGGCGAACAACATCGTGCAACCGGTCGAGGGCGTCGTCCAGGCGGTGGTGGACCCCATCGCGGATTTCGTCGACGGGCTCTCCGAGATCGCCAGCCTCCGCTCCGAGAACGAGGCGTTGCGCGCCCTGCTTGCCGAGAGTCAAGGAGAGCTCGCCTCGGTAGCCGATCAGTTGCAGCGGCTGGACACGTTGGAGAACCTGCTCGATCTCCCGCTCGACGTGCAGACCTTCTCCCAGACGCTCGCCAACGTCACCGGTCGCGCCGACAGCTTCGATCTGTCGTTCCGGATCGACAAGGGCACCGAGGCGGGTGTGCTGCAGGGCCAACCGGTGCTCGACGACAACGGCAACCTGGTGGGCCGGGTGCTCGAGTCGTGGGCCGGCGGAGCGACGGTGGTTCCGATGACCGGCGACGTGGAGGCGGTCACCGTGAGCGTGGCCGGACAGGACGGGATCGCCCGTTCGATTCCGGGGTCGTCGGAGTTGGAACTGGAACGGGATCTGAATCTCGACGTCTTCGTGGGTGCCCGACCGGTGCGCGACGGCGACCGGGTGGTCACGTCTCGCTTCTCCCAGTCGTTCCCGCCCGGTCTGCCGGTGGGTGTGGTCGTCGGTGACGCTTCACCGGACGGTCAAACGCTGGCTGCGGTGATCGAGCCGTTCTTCGACCTGCAGAGCCTGCGGGCGGTGGTGGTGGTGGTATGGCCACCCGACCCGGCAGCTCCCGGAGAGGACGACGCCACGACGATCACGGTGCCGGCTACGACCCCGACCACCCTGGGCGGGTCGCCAGGCACTTCGGAGGGGGGATGACACCCTGGCGCTCCGGCATCTCGGTGGGTGCGCTCCTGTTGGGCGCCATCGTCATGCAGACGACCGTGTTCGGCCGGATCAACGTCGGCGGAATCGCCCCCGATGTGGTGATGCTGGTGGTGATTCTGCTCCCGTTGCGATTGCGGGCCGAGACCACTCTGCTGCTCGCCTTCAGCTCCGGACTGGTCCTCGATTCACTCGGTTCCGCCGCGCTGGGTCTGCGGGCGTTCACCCTGACGGTGGTTGCATTCATCGCCGTCCGCACGCGGGAACGGGCCGACTACTCACCGTTGGCAGCGGCGGTGTGGGTGCTGATCCTGACGCTGGTGGGTGTGCTGTTGCTGGTGACGGTCGGTACGCTGGTCTCGCAACTGCCGTTCGGAGGCGTTGAGGCGCTTCGGCGAATACTGCTCGTGCCGCTCCTCACGTTCGGGGTGGCGCTGGCGGTGTGGCCGGTGCTGGCTCGGCTCATCGAGCCCGTGAGGAGGTCGCTGTGAAGTTCACGACGAGACTCGCCGTCATCCTCGGGATGTTCCTCGTCATGTTCTCGATGTTGGGGATCAGGCTGTGGTTCATCCAGGTGGCCGAGGGCGCCCAGGCGGCCGAGCTCGCTTCGGGTCAGTCATGGGTCGTGCAGCGCACCCCGGCAGCGCGCGGCGAAATCCGTGACCGGCGTGGAGTGCCGTTGGCGACGTCCCGCATCGTTCCCGCCGTGGTCGTGGACCGTCACCTGGTCACATCCGATCAGCGGGCCGATCTGGTGCAGCGACTCTCGGCACTGCTGGCCATCCCACCAACCGAGCTCGACCTCCTATACGAGGAAGCCGGTGTGAACGGTCGCTTCACCGTGGCCGTGGTCGATGCCGAAGACGCCTACCGCCTCGCCGAGCAGGTCCGCGATCTGCCGGGGGTCCGGATCGAGAAAGTACCCGAGCGGGTGTATCTGGCGGGTGAGAGCATGGCACACGTGATCGGCCACCTCGGTCTTCCCACCGAAGCCAATCTCGCTGCAAACCCGTCACTCGATCCGAACACCCGGATCGGCCAGTTGGGGGTGGAACGCATCTACGACGAGTTCCTCCAGGGCACGCCGGGAGAGATCGCCTTCCGGGTCGAGCGGTCCGAGGTGGTCGAACAACGGGAGGAGGTCCCGGCCGCCCCCGGACATACCCTCTTCCTCACGCTGGACGCCCTCATCCAGGCGGAAGTCGAGAAGGCGCTGATCCAGGGCATCGCCAACGCCAACGCCGTGAAGGACGATCTCCGCCGTCTCGGGGAACCGGGTGCCCTCAACGACGTGCAGCGGGCCTCGGCGGTGGTGCTGCACATCCCCACCGGTCAGGTGATGGCGATGGCTTCGGTTCCGAGTTTCGACCCGGCCCTGTTCGTGGGGGGTCTCGACGCCGTCACCTTCGCCCGCCTCCAGGAGGACCAGGCGTTCAACAACCTGGCGATCTCGGGCCTCTACCCTCCGGCATCGACGTTCAAGGTCGTCACCTACATGGCCGAACTCGAGAACAACATCCCGTTCCCCGACGATGTGGACGGCGTCGACGCCGGGAGCCGGCTGGTCCACTGTGACGGCCAGATGGAGCTGCCCGGGCTGGCGGACGGACAGCAGCAGATCTTCGAGGATTGGTACCTGAGCGCCGGGATCAACTTCGGGTGGAGCGACGAGCACTCGGCCCTCGCCAACTCATGCAACATCTACTTCTACTCGGTGGCTCTCGGTGCATGGAGGGCCTGGGGGGGCACCGATCGCGAGAACGTCATCCAGGATCAGGCTCGGGCTCTCGGCTACGGCACACTGACCGGTATCGACCTGACCGGGGAGGCGGAGGGCATCATCCCCGATCGTGCCCTCTACGAGCGCTACAAGGAGATCATGCTGGAGGACGAGGATGCCCCCGCCCTGCTGGCGCCCGACCGGCTCGAGACGGCGTCGCCATGGTTCGGTGGCGATCTGATGTTCGCCGCCATCGGCCAGGGTGGCGTGACCGCCACTCCGCTCCAGGTTGCGTTGTCGTATGCCGCCCTCGCCAATGGGGGGACTGTGCTCCAGCCCTACGTGGTGGGTTCGATCCGAGACGACGCCGGCAACATCGTGTACTCGGGCGAGACGACGGTGTTGCAGGAAGGCATCCTCGACCCCGCCAACGTGGCATCGCTGCTCACCGACCTGAACGCAGTGGTCACGGTGGGCACCGCCCGCGCCGCCTTCGAGGGATTCGGCGACTCGCTGTGGCGGGTGGGCGGGAAAACCGGCACCGGACAGTCGGTCAAGACCAAGGACAACCACGCCTGGTTTGCCGGGATCGCCCCCATCGACGATCCCGAGTACGCAGTGGCGGTGCTGGTCGACGAGGGCGGCAGCGGTGGTCAGGTGGCTGCTCCTATCGCCCGCTACATCCT
>JBHJOH010000078.1:0-22506 GCA_050329955.1 Acidimicrobiia bacterium
TGTTACGCCCTGCCCGAGAAGTACCCGGCGCTCGGGCACGCCGCCCGGGTGGAGCTGCTCGGGACCGACGGTGTCATGCTGCTCGACGACGACCACACCGATCAGGTGATGTATTCGGACCACGGCATTCCCCACGTCTACCTGCCCGATCACTACGTGAACGCTGTGTTCCTGTCGAGTGGCACCCCCGGTGACTGGGCGCTCGGGGATTTCATCGGACCCGTCGCCACCGAGGCGCGAGCCTGGTACGACCACCTCTCCACCGGCAAGACCTGCAATCTGGCCACACCCCAGACCGCCCGGGCCACCCTGGAGGCGACCCTGGCGATCGAGCGGGCCGCCCGCACCGGCGACACGGTCGAGCTTCCCCTCTGAACCCTGACGGATCGGCAGGCTCGACGGCCGGGCCGGCCGATCCGTCAGGGTTGACCAACGGTCCGGCGGCCGCGGGCCACTCGATCGATCACCAGCACTGCCAGCGTCGCCGCTCCGGCCACTGCGAACGTCACCAGTGCCCCGGCGACGTCGTTCATGAGCTCGGGCGCCACCACCAGCACCGCCGCCAGCACCACCATCAGCATCCCGCTGATCAGCTTGAGCACGCGCCCGTGCCGTTCCTCGAGCTTCGTGACTCGCATGGCCGCCACCGCCACGCCGAACACCACCAGCTCATCGAGCAGGAAGACCGCCATGTACAGACCGAACAGCCCGACGGCGGCCGCTGTCTCCACACCCCGACTCGACAACAGGTTGGTCCACAACAACGGGTAGCCGGCGGTGCACGGGGTCTCCAGCAGCGACACCCCCACCGCCAACAGCGCGGTGCCACCCAAAACCACCGGGAGCCGTCGATCGTCGAGCGCCACATCACGCATTCGGCGGTACAGGGCCGGTTTGGCGCTGTCGGGGATGGTGAGGCTCAGCCCCCGTTTGAACCACCAGAAGTCCTTGAGGTTGACGAGACCGAAGACCAGGGCCACCACCGCCACCGAGGCTCGCACCCAGCCGGCCCCTGCCGCCCACTCGAGCAGCGAGTACATCCCCACGATGTAGACCCCGTAGAGGGCGGCGGTGATGACGAGGAACGTACTCCCGACGGCGGCGACCCGACGCCGCGACCCGGTCCGCAACACCAACGCCAGCAGCATCGACATCGCCCACAGCGAGCATGGGTTGAACCCGTCGACAAAGGCGATCACCAGCGTCGCCAACGCCAGCGAGGTCGTGTCGGCGTCGACGGTCCCGAGCATCGGCAACGCCACCTCGTTCCCGGTCTCGTCGGGTTCCATCGGAGTGAAGGCTGCCGCCACCGACTGGCGGATGGCGAGCCCGATCGACTCGTTGTACCCCACCCAAACCTGGTCGCCGAACACGGTGGTCGGCACGCCCATCGGCTCCTCACCGAGGGCGGCCATGGTGGCGACGAACAGCTCCTCGTTGGCCGGGTTGTTCCACACCTCGTAGCCCACGATCTGAAGCTCCGGGTACTCCCCCGCCAACTCGGCGAGCATCTCCCACTCGAGGTGGCAGTGCGGACAGCCGTCACCCCAGAAGACCACGAGCGGGTCGACCGCTCCGTCGGTTGGTGTCGATCCGACGGCGAGCACCAGTACGAGCACGGCTGCGATCCGCCCCATACGCTCATCGTGCAGGGTTGTCGACCGAGCCGAAAGGTCCAATGGTCACGAAGGCGCCGCGGTCACACCGCTGAGCGCAGCTGCACCACGAAACCCGCACCACCCAGCCTCGAGGTGGTGTACCAGATGGCCCCGTCCATGGCCGAGACCAGTCGCCTCACGATCGGAAGGCCGAGGCCGAAGCCCGCAGTGACACGTTCCGCCGGTTTTCCCAACTGGACGAACTCGTCGAACACGGCCTCGGCCATGTGCGAAGGGATCCCGGGTCCGTCGTCCTCAACCACCAGCCGCACCCCAAAGGGTCCGGTCGAGGCCGACAACATGACGGTGCCACCTCCGTACTTCATGGCGTTCTCGACCAGGTTCCGGGTGACCTGGACGAGCCGGTCCCCGTCGGCGATCACCCAGGCGTCGAGCCCGGACCCGAGCACGATCGAGCCGCTGCTCGGACCCACCATGGCGATGGCGGTTTCGATCACCGGTCCCAGCACCAGCGACTCGGTGCGGACCGCCAGTTTGCCCGAGTGGATCCTGAGCACCACCAGCACATCGTCCACCAGCCGGGACAGATGCGCCGACTGGGTCGAGATGGCATGCATGAACTCGGTCCGCTCCTCGTCCGAGATGCCAGCCCGGTCATCGCTGAGAAGCTCGGCGAAGCCGCGGATGCTGGTGAGCGGCGTCCGCAGTTCATGGCTGACCATGGCGATGAACTGCTGTTGCAGGGCCGAGGAGCGCTGTTCGGCGGCCAACGCCTCGGCCTGACTCACCATGCTCTCACGCAGGAGGCGCGACAGCACCGTCACGGCGATGGCTCCGGTCAGGAGACCGATGACCATCGCCATGTTCTCGGAGCTGGTGACCTGGGCCTCGGTCAGCCACGCCAGCGGATCGTGCTCGCCGAGCACCAGCCCGACCACGGCCACCAGGCCGCCGACCGCCGCCACTGCCAGAACCCAGCGAAAGGAGAGCGTGGCGGCGGCGGCGAGCACGATCACCAGCAACGACACGTGCACCGACGCCGGGTGCTGCCCGGTCATGATCGGCACCACCGGCAACGTCACCGCGTCGGCCAGCAGGAACGTACGGAGGAAGTGACGCCCGGTGACGAGCGCGAACAGAGCGGCGGACGCCAGCACGAGGTAATAGCCCACCAGCACCCAGCCGAACGATGGGTCGCGGGAGGTGGACCAGGCCAGCACGATCCCACCACCCCCGTAGGCCGCGATGTGGGCCAGGAGGAACGGCGTCCGGATCCGCTCGGCCGCCACGAGCGGTGCAGTCGGAAGAGTCACGTCTGCTCATCGGCACCCTCCCCCGCCGGGTTGAGCTGCCAGACCGCGCCGTCACGGAGCCGGGAATCGGTCAACCACCGCCGCTGTCGGCCGATGTATCTGCATGCCGCAGTGGCGTTCACGCATGATGACCCTCGCCCCCGCTTCGGCTCGCGCCCCGTTCTCGATGCCCTCGTTCCGGGAGCACTACCGGGTGATGCGGCGAGCGCTCGGCTTCATCGTGATCCTGGTGACACTCGGAACCGGATTCGCCTGGAACGTCGACGCCGCCCACATCGTCCTGCCGGCGGTGGCCGGTCTCGGAGCCGCCTCGCTGGCGCACGACCTGTTCCTGCCCAAGGTCTCGTGGCGCTCCATGGCCGCTTTCGACTCCATCGCCTACATCGGCATGCTCGTCCTGATCGAGCTGCCCGAGCCGATCGCATTCGTGGTGATGAGCCAGGTGCTGATCTGCTTTCTCACCGTGCCTCCCCGGGCGGCGCTGCGCACCACCGCCTTCCTGCTGGCGTTGGGCTGGGCGGGCTACACCGGCATCAGCTACCTCGACGTCCAGATCTACCGACCCGGTGAGCGGCTCTTCCTGAGCGTGCTCGCCTCGTTGATGGCGATGGTGCCGAGTTGCTGGGCGATGCTGATCGCCGGTGCCGAGATGCGGACCCAGCTCGCCAGGATACGTGAACTACTGGCCGAGAAGGACGAGCTGCTCGCCGACAAGGACCGGTTCCTCGCCACCGTCAGCCACGAGCTGCGGACACCCCTCACCGTGGTGCACGGTCTGGCGAACATGCTCGAGTCGGCCGAGCTCGACGAAACGGAGCGCCGGGACCTGATGAGGGCGATGACCCAGGAGAGCGGGGATGTGGCCGCCATCGTCGAAGACCTGTTGGTGCTGGCCCGTCTCGACGGCGGCACCTTGGCGGTTCGCCCCCAGCCACTCGAGATCCGGAGCCTGGTACAACAGGTGGGCCACGTCAGTGGGCTCGGAGCCCGGATGCCCGACCTCGAAGCAACCGTCGTGGCCGATCCGCTTCGGGTGCGGCAGGTGGTTCGGAACCTCGTGGTGAACGCCCAGCGGTACGGTGGAAGCGACATCCGCATCGAGATCAGCGCCGACTCCGGCGAGGTAACAGTGGCGGTGTGCGACGACGGCCCAGGAGTTCCCGCCGGCAAGGAGGACCTCATCTTCCAACCGTACGGTCGCGCCCACGACCAGCCCGACCAGATCGACTCGGTGGGTCTCGGTCTGAGTGTCAGCCGTGAGTTGGCCCGCATGATGGGTGGCGATGTGGTCTATCAGCGGTCCGAGGACTGGACCCGTTTCGAGCTGACGCTCCCCGCCCACCTCCCGCTTGAGCCGCAGACGCACTGACCGCCGGCGCCTGCCGTCACGTCCGGTAGCGTGCGGCCGCTCGGGCCCGGGCCTTGGCGGCCTCGACCTCACGATCCTTCGGGGGAGCCGAACTCACCAGGGAATCCACCAGCGTCCGGGTCGAGGCGGTCACCTCCGCGACCGCCCGTGCGAACGCCTCGCGGTTGGCCGCCGAAGGGTCACGAGTGCCGCTGATCTTGCGGACGAACTGGAGTGCAGCCGCCTCGACTTCGTCGGCCGTGGCCGGCGGGTCGAAGTTGTGCAGGGGTCGGATGCTTCGGCACATCAGCCGATGGTACGCAGCCCGGCGTGACACCGATGTGGGAACCGCCGGCCGCTCGCCGACATCAAACCGGTATGAAGACACCACTCCTGCTCATGATCGCTCTCACCATGCTGACCGCCTGCGGAGGCGGTGACAGCGCCGACGACGCCACCGACCCGGGGGTCGAGGACATCACCGGTTTGGACGCATTCGGATCCGACCAATGGGTGCTGGTCGATGGCACGGTCGACGGGACCCCACTCGCCCCCATCGACACCCATCCGGTCACGCTGACCCTGACCCCGGAAGGGTTGGGCGGGACCTCGGCGTGCAACTCGTATTTCGGGCCGATCGGGACCGACGGCGACAGCCTGACCATCTCGGACCTCGTCTCCACCACGATGGCCTGCATGGACGACGGGGTGATGGACCTGGAATCCGCCTTCCTCGGAGCCATGCCACGTGTGACCGCCGCCACCCGGTCGGACGGGGCGCTCTCACTCACGGGAGACAACGTGGAGCTGAACTTCACCACCGTGGTCCCGCCTCCCGATGCCCAGTTCGAGGGCACCGATTGGACGCTGTCGTCCCTCGTCGATGGGGAGACCGTCTCGAGCGGGGTCGGCATCAGCAACGCCACCCTCCGCTACCAGGCGGGGGCGGTGTCGGGCTCCACCGGCTGCAACCGGTTGAACGGAGCGGCCACTGTCGAAGACGACCGACTGGTGATCGAAGGGCTGGCCACCACCCGCATGGCATGCGAGGGCGTGATGGAGCAGGAGGCGTTCGTGCTGGCCGTGCTCGAGGGCCGTCCCACCGTGTCGATCGAAGGCAACGCCCTCACCCTCACCCTCGATGATGGGCGCGGCCTGGCCTATTCGGCGGACTGACCGTCGGCGCATTCCCGGTCGGCCGCCGACGCCCCCCACACGCACCACCCGCCGATACCATCAGTGGTTCACCCGATGGCCCATCTCTCCGATCCCCGCCTCCGTGCGGCTGCGCTCGCCACCAGCCTGTGGCTGTTCGGCGTCTTCACCACCCTCCTCCTGGTCGGAGTGTGGGGTCGCACCGTCACCGCCGACCGGCCGACCCTCACCCACAGCACCGAGCTACTCCTGGCAAGCGACCTCGTCAGGGATCGAGTGGAGGCGTGGCTGACCGATGGCCTGGTTGGATCGTCGGCTGCTGCCCCCGACCAGATCGAGGGAGTCCTGGCCCTGATCGCCACCAGCCCCGAGATGGATACCGCACTGCGCCTGGCAGCGGAGGAAGCGGTGAGCTCGGCGCTGGCGCCTCCCGGTGCCGCGCCCACGGTCGACCTCGAGCCTGCCGCCGCCGCGCTGGTGCCGGCGGTATCCCGGGCACTCACGACGACCGGGATGGACGTCGCCCCCGAACTGGTGCGGGCTGCTCTGGCCGACGCCGACCTGGAACTGTCGTCTGGGTCCGGCTCGTGGGCCTCGGGCGCCGCCCACCGTGCCGGCACCGCCCTCACCAGGGTGCTGGTGGTGGGCCTGGCCGGGATGGGGGCGACCGGGGCGATCGCGATCGCGTCCAGTGAACAGCGGGTGGCACGGGTCCGCTCACTCGCCTGGCGGGTCGCCCTGTCGTCGGTCACGTTTGCTCTCATGCTGCGCCTGGGTTCCTGGGCGGTCCACCCAACCGGCGGTCGATCTCCGGTCACCGGAGCCGCCTCGATCATCATCGGATCCAACGGCCACGTGCCCCTGCTCCTGGCCGCCGGAGCGGCGGCGGTGGCCCTGCTCGCCCGACGGCGTCACCGCCGCCTCCACTTGCGGGGTGTCGGCGATGTCAGCCCGCCAGCGATTCGTACATGAGCGACCACGGCGGGCGCAGGAACCCGAGGGCACGCACGTCCTCGGCCCACTGACCGAACGGGTTCGACTGGGAGAAGGTGGACCCGCCGACGACCCGGCACAGACGGGCGGTGACCGATTCGGCCAGCTTGGCCGACATCACCTTGCCCTGTATCGCCACTCTCGGATCGCCACCCTGTTCCACCGAGCTGATCATGCCTTCCAGAACCTGGGCGAGCGTCCAGGCCTCCATGCGGGCGTCGGCCCACTCAACCTGGGCGTAGGAGCCGAGTGCCGCGCCGTCGAGCTTGGCGTGGGCGGCCTTCATGGCAGCATCCACCACCCCGACGATCACCGCCGAGAAGAGGGTGGGCCCGAAGGCGGCCGCCTTCACCCTCAGGTCGTCGAGGTGCCCCGGCCAGCCCATTCGCTCGGCCACCACGTCTTCGAAGCTCATGGCGTGGCTCTGGGTGGCGCACATGCCGCGGCCGTCCCACTCCCGAACGAGCGCGACTCCCGCCGAGCCGTCCCAGGGCTGTCCTTCGGTGTGCACGAAGAACCAGTCGGCACAGTCCTCGCCTTCGGGCACCGCCGTCGTCAGCATGTACGAGGTGATACCGGAGCCACTTCCGAAGTGCTTCGCACCCGACACGAGCCATCGACCGTCCACCTGGCGGGCGGTCGACTTGGTTCGGCGGTGGTCACCGCCGCTCCCCGGTTCGGAGCTGATCGTTCCCCACCAGGCGCCGTCCTTGACGCCCTGGAAGATCCGGGCCCGCTGCTCATGCCAGGCGGCGTTGGCGTCACCGGGTACCTCCGGGGTACACAGCCAGAACGCCAGCACCGCGGGATGCATGGCGGCCACCAGGGCGACCGACGGATCGCCGGCCGCCAGCAGGCGGTACGTGTCACAGATCAGTCGAATGGATTCCGACGGCGAGCGGAACATGCCGCCTTCGTCCTCCGGGATTGCCAACAGGGAAACCCCCGTGGCGGCGAGCCGGCTGAAGTCGTCGGGATCCAGATGGCTGCGGCGCATCCGATCGGTGCGTTCGGCGCCGAACGCACCGCTCAACGACGCCACTTCCTCGAGCATTCGTTCGTGCATGGTTCGCCGAGGGTAACGAGGCCATTCCCCTCTTCGGCCCGCGGGGTGGCCCGCTTGCAACCAGCGCCGCCTTTTTGTGGCGACGATGCAATGAAATCTCCTGAATCCGACCTCTCGCGCAACAAACAAGCGCAACCTCCCCACTGCAATCCTTTTCCGGGGCCGGACCTTCGACGACGCGGAACCATGGCGTTTCTCCAGGGGTAAGATCGCCGCTCCGCCCGCCGGCCCGGTGGCTTTGCCGTCGGCGGTCGGGCCCGGACGCGCCAGGGATGGCCTGGGAGGAGACTGCATTGATCACACAGGGCCTGTACGACACCCGCTTCGAGCACGATGCGTGCGGCGTCAACTTCGTCGCCGACCTCAAAGGACGACGAAGCCATGCGATCGTCCGGATGGGCATCGCCGCCGTGTGCAACCTCGAGCACCGGGGTGCCGCCGGCGCCGACCCAAACACCGGGGACGGGGCCGGGATCCTGTTGCAGCTGCCCGACCTGTTCTTCCGCTCCGTCGTGGACTTCGATCTCCCGCCGGAAGGCGCCTACGCCACCGGCATCGCCTTCCTCCCCCAGGACCCCATCCAGGCCCGAGCCGGGATGGACGCCTGCGAGGCCATCGTCGTCGATGAGGGTTTCACACTGCTCGGATGGCGCGATGTACCCACCGATCCCTCGATACTCGGCAAGTCGGCGCTCGAGACCATGCCGACCTTCCGACAGCTGTTCATCGCCAGGGACGGAGTCGAAGGGATGGCGCTCGAGCGGCACGCCTATGTGATCCGCAAGCGATTAGAGCACGAGATCCACCTGTTGGCAGGGCCCGACGAAGCCAACGAGGCGATCGGCGGGGCATCGGCGATGCACGACGGCGTCTACATCCCGAGCCTGTCGTGCCGCACCTTCGTCTACAAGGGAATGCTCACCTCCCCCCAGGTGGCCGGGTTCTACCCGGACCTGCTCGACGAACGCATGGAGAGCGCCCTGGTGCTGGTGCACTCCCGGTTCTCGACCAACACCTTCCCGATGTGGCCGCTCGCCCACCCCTACCGGTTGGTCGCCCACAACGGCGAGATCAACACGATCGCCGGCAACCGCAACTTCATGCGGGCCCGGGAAGCCCTCCTGAAGACCGACCTCATCCCAGGTGACCTGGAGCGGATCTTCCCGGTCTGCACCCCCGGAGCTTCCGACACCGCCGGCTTCGATGAGGCGCTCGAGCTGCTGTACATGGGCGGCTACTCGCTGCCCGAGGCGATGCTGATGATGATCCCCGAGCCGTGGGAGAACCACGAGCACATGAGCCCCGAGGTGCGGGCCTTCTATCAGTACCACGCCTCGTTGATGGAACCGTGGGACGGCCCCGCCTCGATCGCCTTCACCGACGGCACCGTCATCGGCGCCCTGCTCGACCGCAACGGCCTCCGCCCCTCGCGCTACTGGGTGACCGACGACGACCTGGTGGTGATGGCGTCGGAGGTCGGCGTCATCGACATCGCTCCCGAGAAGATCATCGAGAAGGGCCGCCTCCAGCCGGGCCGCATGTTCCTGATCGACACCGCCCAGGGGCGCATCGTCCGGGACGACGAGATCAAACAACAGCTGGCATCGGCCCGGCCATACCAGGAGTGGCTCGACCGCCACCTGCTCAACATCGACGACGTCGCCCCCCGGGACGTGCTCCGGAGCGAGCCGACGCCTGTGCTGCAGCGCCAGCAGGCCTTCGGCTACACCCTCGAGGAGATCAAGATCCTCCTCACCCCAATGGCACGCGACGGCAAGGAGGCGCTCGGTTCCATGGGAACCGACACCCCGCCGGCGGTGCTGTCGGACCGGGCCCGCCTTCTCTACGACTACTTCGCCCAGCTCTTCGCCCAGGTCACCAACCCTCCGCTCGACGCCATCCGCGAGGAACTGGTCACCTCGCTGCGCTCCATGCTCGGACCCGAGGGCAACCTGTTCGAACGCGGGCCCAGGTCGTGTTCGATGATCGAGCTCGACACCCCGGTCATCGACAACCACCAGCTCGAACAGCTCCTCCACATCGACGAGGTCGAGACCGTCCGCGGGTTCACCGCGGTGGTGTCGTGCCTGTTCCCGGTGACCGAGGGCGGAGATGGCCTGCGGGCCGCTCTCGACCGGGTGTTCTCCGAGGTCGACGACCAGATCGCCAAAGGCGCCTCCGGCATCGTGCTCTCCGACCGGGGAGTCGATGCCACCCTGGCCCCGATTCCGTCGCTGCTGGCGACCGCCGCCGTCCACCACCACCTGATCCGCTCCAAACAGCGTTCCAAGGTGGGGCTCATCATCGAGACCGGGGACGCACGCGAAGTCCACCATCTGTGCCTGCTGCTGGGCTACGGCGCCGCCGCCGTCAATCCCTATCTGGCGTTCGAGACGATCGACCGGATGGTGGCCGACGGCAGTCTGGGTGCCATCGACGCAGCCAAGGCGCAGGCCAACTACATCAAGGCGGCGGGCAAGGGCATCCTGAAGGTCATGTCCAAGATGGGCATCTCCACCGTTGCCTCCTACATCGGCGCTCAGATCTTCGAGGCCCTCGGACTCGGTTCGGAGCTCATCGACCGGCACTTCACCGGAACCGTGAGCCGGTTGGGCGGTATCGGGCTCGACGAAGTGGCCGAGGAGGTGGCCCGACGTCACCGCATCGCCTTCACCGATCGGCCCACCGAACGGGCCCACCGCACCCTCGACGCCGGTGGTGAGTACCAGTGGCGCCGCGAGGGCGAGCATCACCTGTTCAACCCCGAAACGGTCTTCAAGCTCCAGCACGCCACCCGTGAGGGTCGCTACGACATCTTCAAGGAGTACACCAGCCGGGTGAACGATCAGGCCGAACGCCTGGCCACCATCCGCGGCCTGTTCCGCCTCCGCACCGAGGACCGCACCCCTGTCCCGATCGACGAGGTGGAGCCGGTCTCGGCGATCGTGAAGCGCTTTGCCACCGGGGCGATGTCGTACGGGTCGATCTCCCAGGAGGCCCACGAAACCCTGGCGATCGCCATGAACCGCCTGGGCGGCAAGTCCAACACCGGCGAAGGCGGCGAAGACCCCGAGCGGTACATCCCCGACGCCAACGGCGACTCGCGCCGTTCGGCAATCAAGCAGGTGGCATCCGGCCGTTTCGGGGTGACCTCGGATTACCTCGTCAACGCCGACGACCTGCAGATCAAGATGGCGCAGGGCGCCAAGCCCGGCGAGGGCGGCCAGCTGCCCGGTCACAAGGTGTACCCGTGGATCGCCAAGACCCGGTACTCGACGCCCGGGGTCGGGCTCATCTCACCGCCCCCGCATCACGACATCTATTCGATCGAGGACATCAAACAGCTCATCCACGATCTCAAGAACGCCAACCCTGCGGCCCGGATCCACGTGAAGCTGGTCGCCCAGATGGGCGTCGGCACGGTGGCGGCCGGAGTCACCAAGGCCAAGTCCGATGTGGTCCTCATCTCGGGTCACGATGGCGGCACCGGTGCCTCGCCGCTCACCTCCCTCAAGCACGCCGGCGGGCCCTGGGAGCTGGGTGTGGCCGAGACCCAGCAGACCCTGCTCCTCAACGAACTCCGCGACCGGATCGTCATCCAGGTCGACGGCCAGCTCAAGACCGGTCGCGACGTGGTGATCGCCGCCCTGCTCGGCGGCGACGAGTTCGGGTTCGCCACCGCCCCGCTGGTGGTGTCGGGCTGTGTGATGATGCGGGTGTGTCACCTGGACACGTGCCCGGTGGGCGTCGCCACCCAGAACCCCGAGCTGCGCGCCAAGTTCTCGGGCAAGGCCGAACACGTGGTCAACTTCATGGAGTACATCGCCCAGGAGGTGCGCGAGATCCTCGCCGAGCTGGGATTCCGCAAGCTGGAGGAAGCCATCGGCCACGCCGAGCTGTTGGATGCCTCGCCGGCGATCGACCACTGGAAGGCCCAGGGTCTCGACCTGAGCCCCATCTTCCACGTTCCCGACCTCCACCCCGAGGCTCCCCGCCACAACGTGACCACCCAGGATCACGGTCTCGACCGGGCGCTCGACCAGCAGCTGATCGAGTTGGCCGCGCCGGCGCTGGAACGCCGGGAGCCGGTCGCTATCGACCTTCCGGTCCGCAACACCAATCTGACGGTCGGGACCATGCTGGGCCACCATGTCACCAAACGCCACGGCGCCGCCGGGCTCCCCGATGACACCATCTCGGTCACGCTGACCGGATCGGCCGGAATGAGCTTCGGCGCCTTCCTCCCGAAGGGAATCACCCTCCGACTGTTCGGCGATGCCAACGACTACGTCGGCAAGGGCCTCTCCGGGGGGCGGGTGGTGGTGCGCCCCCACACCGACAGCCGGTTCGCGGCCGAGGAGAACGTGATCGCCGGCAACGTCATCCTGTACGGGGCGACCAGCGGTGAGATGTTCCTGCGGGGAGTGGTCGGTGAACGCTTCTGCGTCCGCAACTCGGGGGCGGTGGCGGTGGTCGAAGGGGTCGGCGACCACGGCTGCGAATACATGACCGGCGGTCGGGCGGTGGTGCTCGGCCCGACCGGACGCAACTTCGGAGCCGGGATGTCGGGCGGCATCGCCTACGTGCTCGACGCCCTCGGCGACTTCGCCGGCAAGGTCAACCACGAGATGGTGGAACTCGAGGCGCTCACCGCCGACGACCAGGCCTTCCTGCGGGACCGGATCGAGGCCCACCTGCATGAGACCGACTCGGACCTCGCCCGCCGCCTCCTGCAGGACTGGGGATCCACCGTGCAACGCTTCGTCAAGGTCATGCCCACCGACTACAAGCGGGTGATGGCCGCCGCCAAACTCGCCGAGGATCGGGGCGTCCCCGTGCTCGACGCCATCATGGAGGCCGCCCATGGCTGATCCCCGCGGATTCCTCGAGCACACCCGCCAGACCCCCACCCGGCGTCCGGTGCCGGTCCGACTGCTCGACTGGGACGAGGTCTACGAGCCATTCCCCGACTCCGAGCTCCGCAACCAGGCGGCCCGCTGCATGGACTGTGGGATCCCGTTCTGCAACACCGGCTGCCCCTTGGGCAACCTCATCCCCGACTGGAACGACCTGGTGTACCGGGACCGGTGGCGCCACGCCATCGACAGCCTCCACGCCACCAACAACTTCCCCGAGTTCACCGGGCGACTGTGCCCGGCCCCGTGTGAGGCGGCCTGTGTGCTCGGCATCAACAGCGACCCGGTCACCATCAAACAGGTGGAGGTGACGATCATCGAGCACGCCTTCGAGCAGGGCTGGGTGACGCCGGTGCTCCCGGCCCGCCTCACCGGCAAAAAGGTGGCCGTGGTCGGTTCAGGGCCGGCCGGGTTGGCCGCCGCCCAGCAGCTCACCAGGGCGGGTCACACCGTGGTGGTGTTCGAGCGGGCGGATCGCGTCGGAGGCCTCCTCCGCTACGGAATCCCCGAGTTCAAGCTCGAGAAGAAGTTCATCGACCGCCGCCTCGCCCAGATGGAGGCCGAAGGCACCCAGTTCCGGACCGGGGTCGAGGTCGGCGTCGACATCACCGCTTCCGAGCTCCTGGCCGAGTTCGACGCCGTGATCCTCTCGGGCGGCGCCACGCAGTGGCGCGACCTCCCCATCCCCGGCCGCGAGCTCACCGGCATCCATCAGGCGATGGAGTACCTGCCCCCGGCCAACCGGGTGCAGCTCGGCGACATCGAGGCATCATCGATCGACGCCGCCGGCAAACACGTGATCATCATCGGCGGCGGCGACACCGGCGCCGACTGCCTCGGTACCGCCCACCGCCAGGGCGCCGCCTCGGTGCACCAGTTCGAGATCATGCCCGAGCCACCGTCCCACCGGGCCGCCTCCACCCCGTGGCCGACCTGGCCGCTCATGCAACGGACCTCGTCGGCGCATGAGGAGGGCGGGGCCCGCGAATACTCGATCAACACCGAGATGTTCGTGGGCGACGACGCCGGCACTCTCGCCGCCCTCCGCACCCACCGGGTGGAGCAGAAGATCGTCGACGGCCGCCTCACCTTCGAGAAGATCGCGGGCAGCGAACAGGACTTCCCCGCCGACCTGGTCTTCCTCGCCATGGGCTTCACCGGCCCCGAGCGCAGCCCCATGCTGGAGCAGTTCGGCGTCGAGCTCGACCCGAGAGGAAACGTCGCCCGCGACCGCACCTGGGCCACCAACGTCGAAGGCGTCTTCGTCGCCGGCGACATGGGCCGCGGCCAGTCCCTGATCGTGTGGGCCATCGCCGAAGGCCGCGCCGCCGCAGCCGCCGTCGACCGGCATCTGGAAGGCGAGACCCTCCTCCCCGCCCCGGTCGAGCCGACGACGGCGCCGATCAGATAGCTGCTGGCTGCTGGCTGCTGGATGCTGGCTCGGAGCTCGAAGCTCGAAGCTCCTCAAACAACAGAGAGCCCGCTCCGAGGAGCGGGCTCTTCTGCTGCTTGTCGTTTGGCCGTAGTTCAGGCCGCCTTCCGTGTGATCCGAATCAACCGGTCGATGTCACTGAGGGTGTCGCCCATCTCGTGTGCCACTTTTCCGATTTCTCAGTCAGACACGATCGAGAGGTCGTCGATCGAAGCCACCACCGCATCGGCTCCGGCGGCGGCCGGGGAGTCGGCGCCCACCGCCACGAATCCGGCGAGCCCGGCGTTGCGGGCGGCCAGCAGGTCGGCGGTCGAGTCCCCCACCATCAGCGTTCGGGCCGGGTCCACCCCGGCGTCACCACACACCGCCAGGATGCCGTCGGGCGAGGGTTTGGGGGCAATATCGTCGTCACCGCCGACCACCCGGCGGACCAGGTGCTCGACCCCGATGGCCACCAGCAGCGCCTCGGCGACGGCCCGATCGTCACTGGTCACCACCCCGAGCAGGACCCCGGCGGCGGCCAGCCGCCGGAATCCGGCGGCGACGTCGCCCAGGGTCGGAATACCTTCGACCCGCAACGCCGACTCGATCGCCACCCGGCGGGCCAGATCGACCCGATGGTCCACTGCCTCCTCCCCCAGACCGACCTCGACCAGGACCATCCGGGTGTGGCGGTCCAACTCGTCGAGCGTCCCCGCCGCCATCACCCCGTCCGGCACCAGCCTCCCGGCTTCACCGTCGAAACCGAGTGCCGCCGCCAGCTCGCACCAGAGCGGAGCATCGCCTCCGCTGGCTGCATCGATCCATGCCCGTCCGGGCGCCGCCCAGGAGACATCGAGATCGATGAGCGTCCCGTCCTTGTCGAAGATCACCGCGTCAACCTCGAAGCGGACCTTCCCGGCATTCAGTGCGACCATGGGTGCACGCTCAGTCGGTAGCCCACGGCGGTGCTGGCGCATCGATCCGCCGGAGCGATGACGGCACCGGTCCGAACCGGTCGGTGTCGTGTGCCTGCCAGTCCCGGTAGGCCCGGTCGAGCTCGTCGCGGGTGCGGGCCACGAAGTTCCACCACATCTGGATGCGCTCGCCGACGGGCACGCCACCCAGCACCATCACCCTGCCCCCGGAGTCGCCCGGGTCGATCCGAATCGAGTCATGACCAGGCGGCACCAATCCGATCCATCCCGGCTCCACCACCACGCCTCCCACCAGGGCGGGACGATCGATGGGGACCACACAATGCTCGAAGGTGGTGTCGACCGGGATCTCGACCACCCCCTTCCGCAGCGACAGCTCGGCACCGATCAGGGGTGTCTCGGTGGTGGCAGGCGACTCCGCTCCGGCCAGCGATCCCATCAGGACCCGGGCCACGCCCGAAGCGAGCTCGGCCATCGGCAGTTCGGCGTGGTGTTCGAAGCGATTCGCACCGTGCCGGGTGAGCTCGGGCTGGGCGACCCACATCTGAACGCCATGCAGCCCGGGCATCGTCGCCAACTCGGCGTGGGCGATCCCGTTCCCGGCCGTCATGAGGTTGAGCTGGCCGGGACGAATCGGCTGCTCGGTGCCGAGCGAATCGGTGTGGATCGCCTCACCCTCGAACAACCACGTGACCGTCGACAGCCCGATGTGGGGGTGCGGTCCCACCTCCATCGGGTCGGGTTCCTCGGCTTCGGGCGGCAGCATCAGATCGACGAAACACCACGCCCCCACCGTGCGCCTCCCTTTGGTGGGCAGTACCCGCACGATGTCGAGTCCGCCCACCCAGGCCGCTCGGCCCTCCCGCACCTCGATGGTGGGAACGGGCTCGTTGTCACACTTCCGGTCTGGTTCCTGGATGGGACCGCTCACGACCCCACGCTACCCCTGGAAGACCGGTCAGGGCTGAACAGGTCCTCGATCGTGGATCGAAACACGGCGGCCAACTCGAAGGCGAGCGGAAGGCTCGGGTCGTACTGACCCTTCTCGATCGAGATGATGGTCTGTCGGCTCACCCCCACCAGCTCCGCCAGCTCCTGCTGTGACCAACCGTTCTGCTTGCGCCGCTCCCGGATGAGGTTGTCCATCACTCGGCAGCGCGAGCCAGGAGCCAGTAGCGGAGAGCGGCGGATGCCATCGCCGCCACCAACACGATGATCGGCTCGAGACCGAAGTCCAATCCGGCGATCGACACGACGGCGAGGAAGACCCCAAGTCCCATGACGAGGTCGCCCCACGCCCCCGACGTCGCCTCGAGCATCCACCGCTTCTCGACGGTCTCATGCCGGGGACCCGCTTCGGTCCTGGCAAAGAAGATGGTGGCGAGGCCGACCATCGGCCCCAAGGTCATGACGCCGAACACCAGACCGGCCAGGAGTCGCCCTTCGTCCCGGAACAAGGACGCCACCGCTCCCACCACGCTCGCCCCCAGCAGCCCCACCGCCCAGATGAGCACTCTGTTCTGTTTCACGATCCACCCCGCGCCATCGAGCCTTTGTCAAGCGACCTTCACATTCCCAGTCTCGCTGATCGGATCCCGAATGTCAAGGGTCCTTTACTCAGACGTCTCCCTGGGTCAGGGACTCATCACCGCGCCGTGACCTCACCCTGCAGCGACCACAGGTACTTGTGGTACTCCACCTCGATGGTGTGCCGGGCCGCCCGGATGAACTGGCGATTGCGGGCGTGGACCTCGGCATCGATCCGCTGCCGCATGTCCTCGGGCGGGTTGTAGCTCCCGGTGATGGCGGAGGCCACCAACCTGGACTGCCAGTCCGAGAGCGGCCAGATGCAGCCCAGCGGCTGCACCAGGCCTACGAAGTGCAGCATCGGATGGTCGGGATGGAACACCCGCAGGTAGAGGGGCACGTCGCCCTCGGAGTAGTCGATGAACGACGACTCGAAGAACGGGTGGGTGATCACGAACCCCGTCGCTGCCACCACGACGTCGTAGTCCTCTGCAGTGCCGTCGACGAAGTGGACGGTGTGACCGTCGAAGCGGGCGACGTCACGGCGGGGGTGGATCCGTCCGTGTCGGATGAAATACAACAGCTCCGAGTTCACGGTGAAGTGCTGGCTGAGGATGCCGTGACGTGGCCGCTCCAGCCCGTACGACCGGTAGTCGCCCACCCCCAGCCGCAGCGCCAGGTGCAGCAGTGGTTTGCGGATCGGGTCCGGGAGGCGGGCGATTCGATGGTTGAGGATGTCGGCCGGCAACCCCAGGAAGAACTTGGGGACGATGTAGTAGCCGCGCCGCATGCTGATGGCGGTGAACGCCGAGACCCGCCCGGTCTCGACGGCGATGTCGCATGCCGAGTTTCCACCACCGATCACCAGCACCCGCTGATCCCGGAACGGCTCGGCCGACTTGTATTCGTGGGAGTGGATGACCCGGCCACCGAATGTGCCAGGGTAGGTGGGGAACCGGGGATTCCAGTGGTGGCCGTTGGCGACGATCAGATGGTCGAAGACCTCGACTGTCCCGTCGTCGAGGGTGACCCGCCACGTCTCTCCGGGCTGCTTCTCCGCCTTCACCACCTCGGTACCGAACCGGATCAACGGCGTCACCCCGAAGTGGTCGGCGTACCCCTGGAAGTAGGCGAGGAGCTGGCGATGCGACGGGTAGTCGGGGTAGGAGTCCGGCATCGGATAGTCGTCGTACTCCGACAGCCGTTTGGAACTGATGATGTGGGTGGTCTCGTAGACGCTGGAGTGACCGGTGTCGGGCGCGTACACCCAGTTCCCGCCCACCTGATCGCCTTTGTCGTAGACCACCACGTCGGACAGGCCCGCCTCCAGGCAGTTCTTGGCAGCGGTGATCCCCGACGGGCCCGCCCCGATGATGCAAACCATGGCGTCGCTCCCCCGCTTCGCCGTCATCGTTCCTTCAGCCACGAACGCGACTGTACCCCCACACCACCAACTGGGGACAAAAACGACCCCTAGAAGGTCGAATCCGTCCCCAGAACGAGCAGGGGGAGCACCCGGCGGCCGATCAGGTCGATCCCGGCTTCACCCGTCAGGCCGTGCGGGGTGCCCAGCTCGACCCGATCTGCGCCCGCCCGATAGAGAGCGTTCACCTGATCGGCGACCTGCTCGGGGGTTCCACTGAAGGCGAATCGGTCGAGGATCGGATCCGGTATCAGAGCACCTGCCGCCTCATGACGACCGGCTTCCACCTCGATCCGCACAGCATCGATCAGGGCGGGGTCGAGCTCGACGGTGGGGTCGAGGTCGGCCACCTCCACCAGGTACATGGCAACCTCCCTGCGGGCGAGGGCGCGGGCCGCTTCCCCGTCCTCGTCCACCACCGACACCGCACCCACCACCACCGCCACGGCGTCGGCGTCACGACCGGCCGGGATGGATCCGGCGGCCAACCGCCGACGGGCGACCGCCACCATATCCGGGTTCGCCGAGCCTCCGATCTTGGCCTCGGTGGCAATCGCACCGGCGAGCCGGAGCGTCTTCGGGCCCCAGCTCCCGATGAGCAGCGGCACCGTCGGGCGGAGCCGGGGGTAACGAAGCTCGGCACCGGGTGCCAGTGTGAGGTGCCGCCCCTCGAAGCCGGAGGCATCGCCGGCGAGCAGACGGGCGATCACCTCCCACGACTCCCCCAGGTATCCCACCGGATCCGGTTGGCCGACGCCGACAGCTCCGAGCCAGGCCCCGCGGGCGAGCCCCAAGTAGCTGCGACCGCCGGAGGCGGCGTCGAGGAAGGCCACATGACCGGCGATCTCGTAGGGGTGGGTCGTGTACGGGTTGACGCACGCCGGACCCATACCGATGCGATTTGTGGCGGCGCCGATCTCCAGCAGGGCCGGCCACGGCGGCTGATACATCAGGTCGGCGTAGACGCTGATCAGGTCGATCCCGTGTGACTCGGCGATGCGCCCGAGGTGGGCGTACTCCCCGGGCCGCTTGTCGCTCTGCAGCGCTACCGAGAAGCGCTTCACGTGAGTTCGGAGGTCGGGATCGAGCTGCGGCCGATCCGTTCGATCCGCATCACCAGCCGCTCGTCGGGGTCGGGGCAGCACACCTCGGAGTCGGCGGCCATCCAGTCACCCTCGTCCAGCCGCCGCTGTTTGGCGGGCAGCAACGGCAGCACCGAGTTGAGGGCGTACATGCAGAAGTGCCTGCCGTCGGGAATCCGGATCCGACTGCTGTGCGTCACTTCGAAGGAGTCGCCCACCGCCATCCCGCACACGCTGCGACCCTCGATGCGATCAACAACCACCCGCAGGTCGAACAGATCGGTGGTGTGCTCGCTCATCCCCCCACCGTGTGGGCGTCGGACGGGATCGTGGCGAGCGAGTTCCGATCGACGATGTCGCGTCCGAACGGCAGCAACGCCAGCTCCATCATCTTGAAGTTGGCGATCCCCAACGGGATGCCGATGATCGTGAGACAAAGGATGATGCCCGTCACCAGATGGGTCAGCGCCAGCCACCACCCCACCAGCACGATCCACACCACGTTGCCGAACCCGCCCATCACCGACGTGCCCCGGGTCTTGACCACCACCCGGCCGAACGGCCACAACGCATACCCCGCCAGCTTGAACGCCTGCACCCCGAACGGGATGCCCACGATCGTCACCATCATGATCAGACCGGCCACGATGTAAGCCACCGCCAGCTCGATCCCGGCGATCAGCAACCAGATGACGTTGAGCACGATTTGCATGACACCAACGCTACCGGTTCACACGAAGCAGAGCTCACACCTCACACCTCACACCTCACACCTCGAAGCTCCAAGCTCGAAGCTCGAAGCTCGAAGCTCGAAGCTCGAAGCTACGAGAATGTGTCACACCTCGCCGGGTCTCCAGTCTCGAATCCGGTGTTGAACCAGTCGACCCGCTGCTGTGAGGATCCGTGGGTCCAGTTCTCGGGCGTCACCCGGCCCTGGATCGCCTGCTGAATCCGGTCGTCACCGACAGCGGCTGCCGCGTCGAGCGCCTGGTTGATCTCTCCGGGCAGGAATACGCCGAGATCAGAGATCGAGTTGGCCCAGACCCCGGCGAAGCAGTCTGCCTGCAGCTCCAGACCCACCGACAGCTGGTTCGATTCTTCGCTGCCACGGCCCAGCTGCTGCTGTTGCTGTTGGACCTGACCCATGATGTTCAGCTCGTTCTGGACGTGATGCGCCACCTCGTGGGCGATGACGTAGGCTTCGGCCACGTCGCCTCCTTCGGCTCCGAACCGGCGCTCGAGCTCGTCGAAGAAGGTCTCGTCGAGGTAGATGGTTTCGTCGAGGGGGCAGTAGTGGGGGCCGATCTGGGAATTAGCCCCGCCACAGGCCGAGTCGGTCTGGCCGCGGAACAACACCAGCCTCGGCTCCGAATATTCGAGTTGATTGGCCGAGAAGATTGCGTCCCAGGTGTCGTTGTTCGACCCGAGCACGGTCGAGGCGAACACCTCGTAGTCGTCCTCTCCCTGGAACTCTTCGGGCTGGATGTCGGTCTGCTGGGGAGCCTGGGCGCCCTCCAGTTGTCCGAGCACCTGGTCGAGGCCACCGCCTCCGCCCCCGAAGAACATCATGATCAGCACCACGATGATCCCCAGCCCGCCCACTCCCCCTGCCGCCGCCTTGCCGCCGCTCATCCCGCGCCGATCCTCGACGTTGCCCCTGCTCTGAATCCGGTTCCACCGGGCCATCTCTGCTCCTCTCCTGCCGCCACAAGTTAGCCATGGGCAACGGTGTCAGGGACCGCGGCCGGGGCTTCTCGCCATCAACCGACGCCTCTACCCTTTCTCCCATGGATTCCACGCTCGATCGACTCGAAGCCGGGATGGTCATCCCCTACGGCGGGAACCGCTTCTCCACCGTGTCCGCCGAACTGGCGACGGCGTTCTCGCCGGGCGACCGTCTGGTGGTGGTGCAGGACTCGGGGGCGCTGTTGCACATCCCGTCCGTCGAGTGGGCCACCGCCTCGGGGGCGGTCGAGGCCGCATTCGGCGCCTTCCAACGGATGGGCACGGTCACCGACGACCAGATCTCCCGGTTCTTCCAGGGCTTCGCCCAGCGCCTCGCCGACGACATCTCCTTCGCGGCGGTGGCCGAGGCCAACCATCTCGACGTGGAGGCGGCCCGGGCCAAGGGCCGGTCCACCACCCGGCTGGTGCTGTCGGCGAAGATGCGCGCCGAGATGATCGACGGGCTCCGCACCTGGGCGACCCGGCCGGGAGGTCGGGGCGAGGTGATCGACACCGTCACCCACACCGGGTGGAGGGCCGAGCTGGTGCGTTCGGGTCTCGGGGTGGTGGGCTTCGTGTTCGAGGGACGCCCCAACGTCTTCGCCGATGCCACCGGGGTGCTTCGATCCGGCAATACGGTGGTGTTCCGGATCGGCTCCGATGCCCTCGGCACCGCCCGGGCGATCGTGGCCGGCGCCCTCGAACCGGCCCTGGCCGAGGCGGGCCTGCCTGCGGGTGCCGCCTCGCTGGTCGACTCGCCATCACGGGCGGCCGGCTGGGCCATGTTCTCCAACCCCAGGTTGGCGTTGGCGGTTGCCCGGGGCTCAGGTCAGGCGGTCGCCCAACTGGGGGCGGTCGCCCGCCAGGCAGGTGTACCGGTGAGCCTGCACGGCACCGGTGGCGCCTGGATGGTGGCGGCGCCCGGCGCCGATGCCGACGAGCTGGCGACCGTGGTGTACCACTCGCTCGATCGCAAGGTCTGCAACACCCTCAACACCATGTGCATCCCGGCTGCCCGGGCCGCCGAGCTGGTCCCGGCATTCCTGGGGGCGCTCGAGCGGGCCGGGGGGCGGCGCCAGGCTGCCTCCAAGCTCCACGTGCTCGCCGGCCAGGAGCACCACATTCCCGCCGAGTGGTTCGAGGAGGCTCCGATCGTCCGCGCCGAAGGGCCGGTGCGCGAGCCCCGGACCGAGCCCCTCTCCCGCGAAGACCTCGGCTTCGAGTGGGAGTGGGAGGACAGCCCGGAGGTGAGCCTGGTCATCATCGACTCGGTCGACCACGCCGTCGAACTGTTCAACACCCACAGCCCCCGCTTCGTCGCCAGCCTGGTGGGAGGCACCTCCGCCGAGCAGGAACGGTTCTTCGATCTGGTGGACGCACCGTTCGTCGGGAACGGGTTCACCCGGTGGGTGGACGGGCAGTACGCCCTCGACCGCCCCGAGTTGGGGCTGTCGAACTGGCAGTTCGGTCGCCTGTTCGGACGCGGTGGCGTGCTGAGCGGCGACTCCGTATTCACGGTACGCACCAGGGTGCATCAGGATGACCTCGACATCGGACGATGACTCTGCAAGGGTGATGTGGACCGGTCGACCGGGAACATGTCACCAGCGGGAGACGTTGAACCTATCGACTGATGCTGGAGGAAACGTGATGACCGAAGTGAGCACTGACATGACCACGAAGACCGAAATCATCGACGAGTTCCTCGAAAAGCATGGCGCCGGACTCCCGGCCCATATCGTGGACTTCGCACTCGACATGCGAACCATCATCGCCGAGCTCGAAGACATGCTCGATCGGGTGCCCGCCGGCGCCGTGTGAGTCCACAACCGAGTTCGCAGCTGGCGATCGCCGCCACCGTGCTCGCCGAAGTGGGCCAAATTCTGGTGTTCACCGGGGCCGGGATCTCCACCGAGTCGGGCATCCCCGACTTCCGGGGCCCTGATGGCCTGTGGACCCGGGTCGACCCGGCCGATTTCACCATTCAGCG
>JBHJOH010000079.1:0-11373 GCA_050329955.1 Acidimicrobiia bacterium
ACCGCCCACAGACCGGGCAGCGAGCTGCGTCCGTCGGCATCGGTGTCGACGCCACCCATGTAGTAGTGGGCGGCGGGCGACACCGGAAGCAGATCGGCGCGGGGATCGAACCCGGACTCACCCGCCAGGGCGAACACCGTGGGGAAGTGCTCGGGAAAGTGCCCGATCATCCGGGCGTCGAGGAACGCCCCGGCGTGACGATCGTGCTGCCACCAGATGGCACGGGCCACCACATCGCGGGGAGCCAACTCGGCATCGGCATGATGCTGCAGCATGAACCTGCGTCCGCGGTCGTCCACCAAGGTCGCTCCCTCACCCCGCAACGCCTCGGTGAGGAGAGGCATCGGGTCGCGGGATCCCATCAGCGCGGTTGGGTGGAACTGCACGAACTCGAGGTCGGCGAGACGGGCACCGACCCTGGCCGCCATGGCGATGCCGGCACCGGTCACGCCCTCGGGGTTGGTGGTGTAGCGGTAGAGCCGCCCCAGACCACCCGTGGCGAGCACCACACCCGTGGCCCTGATCTCCATCCGCTCCCCCGCCGGAGATGCCGCCACCACCCCCACCACACGCCCGTCGATCCGAACCAGGTCGATGGCCTGCCACCCCTCCCACACATCCACCCGATCCGAAGCCGCCGACGCATCCGAAAGAGTCCGTTGCACCTCACGACCGGTGGCATCGCCATCGGCGTGCACGATTCGGCGACGGCCGTGCCCGGCCTCACGCCCCAGCTTGAGATCCCCGTCGGCGGTGGTGTCGAAGTTCGCCCCCAGCTCGACCAGGCGGTCGATGGCGGCCTTCCCACCCTCGGTCAGGATCTCGACCGCCCTCCGCACCGCCAGCCCACCCGACACCTCGAGCGTGTCCTGGGTATGGAGTCGAGCGTCATCATCAGATCCCACCGCGGCCGCGATACCGCCCTGAGCCCAACTGGTAGACCCCAACATGCCGGTGGTGAGCACGGTCGCCCGCGGAAGACCCAACGCCACCGACAAACCAGCCACACCGGAACCGATCACGAGGGGGTGGTCGAGGCGCCTCAACACGACAAGCCCTCGAAGGAGGCATCGGTAACGGATCGTGCGGCTCCCTGCAGAACGCAGAACGCAGAACGCAGAACGCCTCCGAACACATGGGGATTGAACCGGCGATGCGACTCCGTTAGTAAGTGACAGTGCGAAACCCTGAGAGCCTCGAGATCTGGGCCGACGCCATGGACATGGCTGAGCAGGTCTACCGAGCCACGAGTTCCTTTCCTGCCGCAGAGCGAAACGGTCTCCGATCTCAGATCACGAGGAGCGCTGTCTCGGTGCCCTCCAACATCGCCGAGGGATGCAGTCGAGATTCGAAACGGGACTTCGCCAGGTACCTCGAGATCGCCGCCGGTTCCCTTCAGGAGCTGGAGACCCAGGCTCTCCTCGCCGTGCGGTTGCGACTCATTCAGCACGACGACAACGTGCTCGATCTGATCCGGCAGACCAAGGCAAAGCTCATCAAATATCGAAGGCGAGTCGCATCCGACCTGTGACCAAGCGAGTACTCGTTCGGCGGCTTGGGCGTTCTGCGTTCTGCGTTCTGCGTTCTGCAAGAGGTTGTGCCCGGAGTGAGCCAGCACACCGATCAACTCTCTCGCCTTCCCACTTCCAGCATCCGGTCCACCGCCCGACGGGCTCTGGTGGCGATCTCCGGGTCGATCTCGACTTCGTAGGTCATCGTCTCGAGGGAGCGTTTGATGTTGTCGAGGGTGATGCGCTTCATGTGGGGGCAGAGGTTGCAGGGGCGGACGAATTCGACGTCTGGGTTCTCGAGGGCGACGTTGTCGGCCATCGAGCATTCGGTGATCATCATCACCTGTTCAGGCTGGTGTTTGGCGACCCAGTTGATGATGCCGTTGGTGGAACCCACGTAGTCGGCTTCGGCGAGGACGTCGGGGGGGCATTCGGGGTGGGCGATGACCTGGACCCCGGGGAGAGACTGGCGGTGCATGCGGATCTCGTCACCGGAGAAGCGCTCGTGGACCATGCAGGCGCCTTCCCACAGGATCACTTCGACGTCGGTCTGGCTGGCGACGTACATCCCGAGGTACTGGTCGGGAAGGAAGATCACCCGGTCGACTCCGAGCGACTCGACCACGGCGACGGCGTTGCCGGAGGTGCAGCAGATGTCGGTCTCGGCTTTCACCTCGGCAGTGGTGTTGACGTAGGTGACGACCGGGACTCCGGGGTACTGCTCCTTGAGCCGGCGCACGTCGGCGCCGGTGATGCCCTCGGCGAGCGAGCATCCGGCCCGCAGGTCGGGGATCAGGACCGTCTTCTCCGGGTTGACGATCTTGGCGGTCTCGGCCATGAAGTGGACCCCGGCCATCACGATCACGTCGGCTTCGGTCTCCTTGGCCATTGCGGCCAACGCCAGGGAGTCCCCGGTCAGGTCGGCGGCGGCGCCGAATATGTCAGGGCTCATGTAGTTGTGGGCGGCCACCACGGCGTTGCGCTCACGCTTCAAACGGTTGATGTCGTCGAGTATCGGCTGAAGGGCAGCCAGTTCCTCTTCAGGAAGCACGTCGCGCCGGCGGGTGATCTGCAGTGTGGTGACCATCGGAACCTCGCTGTCACAGCCCCCGGAACCGCCGGAGGTTCTTTAACTCATGATGAGTATAACTCGCAGGGATATGGAGAACAATTCTGTCTGCCTCGTGAACAACTCTGTCCCCCTCGAGCTTGCGAGAGGGGACAAGGCTGTCACCCCTTCCCCCCCTCCGTGCGGGGACAAAGCTGTCGGCCCTTCCCCCACTCCGTGCGGGGGTCGAGCGCTTTCCCTGTGGACTAGTCAGTTCGCGATTCCCGGGAAGGGGCCTTAATCCGCGATGCACCTCGTGCCGACAGGGAAGAGGACGAAGTGGGCCGCCCCATGAGACACGGCCCGGAAGGATCAAGGATGTACACGCCCAACAACGACCGCCTGATCAGAGCACTGCGTGCCGCCCGGGACGCCAAGTTGACCGGTGCCCTTCGCATCGTGGGCAAGGACACGGCCGGGACACTGTTCTTCGACGGCGGCCAGGTGTACTTCGGAGTACTCGACGGCGATAGGCCCACCACCGAGTCGTTCGAGCGCGACGGCATCAGCCGGGAGTCGCTCAAGGCCGCTTCCTCGGCACCCCGTTCCAACGACCGGTTCGCCGACGCTCTCATGAGTGTGGGCGCTCCCGGGGCCGCCGTGCGTGCCTTCGGCCGCCGGGCCGTCACCACTGCGCTTGCCCGATTCGCCAAGATCGGCGACGCCAAGTTCTCGGCCAGTGACCACGGTCACCCCTATGGTCCCGGATTCACCTTCGACGTGGATGAGTTGCTCGAAGCGATCGGCGTGACTCCCGGCAGGAAGTCGGCGGCGGTGCCACAGCAGACTCAGGAGCAGGCACGGCCCACCGAGGCTGGCGGTTCGCCGCTCAAGCGACGAGGCGGACTGAGGGCTGCCGCACTGGCCGCCCAAGCCGAGCACGGATAGCGCGCTTCGGCCATCCAGGCCTCACGGCCTTCCCATTCCAACCCGCGGACGTTCCGTGAGAACCTCACGTCTGAACCGGAACAGCTCGGCCGGGCGTCCGCCGGTGGTCACCGCCGAACCGGTGCCTTCGACCAGTCCACCGCGTTCCACCAGCCTCCGGAAGTTCTGGGGGTGAACCCGCTGACCGGCGAGCGCCTCGACGGTGCGGCGCAGATGCGAGAGCGTGAACGTCTCGGGGAGAAGTTCGAACACCACCGGTCGGTACGTCAGCTTGCCGCGCAGGCGGGACAGCGCGGTGGCGGCTACACGCCGGTGATCGAAACCCATAGGCTCTCCCACTGGCAGGCCATCCGGTACCGATCGGTCGTGGTCGACGAACCACTCCGGAACCAGCCTGGCCTCGTACATCAGCTCGTAGCGTTCCAGAGCACGAGCACCGTCCCACGGCGTCTCGGCGATCCCGAAGGCGATTCTCACTCGGCGAGTCCGGTCCTCGTCATCTCCCGCCCAGGCGTCCATGGCTTCATCGACGCGAACGTCGCGACCGCCGCGTCGGCGGTCTTCCCATGGGAACAGGTGATACCAGTCGGCCCATCGACCGGGGGTGGTGGCCTCCCGGGTCAGGACGAGGTAGGCAACGCCCAGGGTACGGGGCTCACCCCGCCCTCGACGACGTGACCTGTTGCGGTCACCGAAGGTGTACAACTGCTCGACGTAGCCGACCGACAGCCCGGCCTGCTCGGCGATGAGCCTGCGCATGGCGAGCTCGAGGGTGGCGTCGTTCTCGACGCGCAACAGGCCCGATGGCAGCACCGTGGTGCTGCCGTCGGCCGGCAACGTCAGGATCCTCGGGCGGTCATCGGTGACCGCCACGACGACCGCTTCGAGCGAGACACGAACCAGCCCACTCTCCATGGGTGGATCATGCCACGACGGATCGGTCAGCGACCGCTCACATCCGCTCGATCATGGCGTCGGCGAACTGCGAGGTACGCACCTCGGTAGCGCCTTCGGTCATGCGGGCGAAGTCATAGGTGACGATCTTGTCGGCGATGGTGTGCTCGAGGCTGCTGATGATGATGTCGGCGGCCTCGGGCCAGCCCAGGAAGCGCAGCATCATCTCGCCCGAGAGCATCACAGACCCGGGGTTCACCTTGTCCTGGCCGGCGTATTTGGGAGCGGTGCCGTGGGTTGCCTCGAACACCGCATGGCCGGTGACGTAGTTGATGTTGGCACCGGGTGCGATGCCGATACCGCCGACCTGGGCGGCCAACTCGTCGCTGATGTAGTCGCCGTTCAGGTTCATCGTGGCGATGACGTCGTACTCGCCGGGCCGGGTCAACACCTGCTGGAGCATGGCATCTGCGATCACGTCCTGAACCAGCAGCTTGTCGCCCGGTTTGCCGCCGCAGTCCTCCCAGGACACGGCGACGTCTGCGAACTCCTCCTTGACGAGGTCATAGCCCCAGTTGCGGAAGGCACCTTCGGTGAACTTCATGATGTTGCCCTTGTGGACCAACGTCACCGATCGACGGTTGTTGGCGAGGGCGTAGTTGATGGCGGCCCGGACGAGACGCTTGGAACCGGAGACCGAGATCGGCTTGAGGCCCAGACCCGAATCGGGCTTGATCACCCACCCGAACTCGGCTTCGAGGAACGCCAGAAGTTTGGCGGCGCCTTCGGAGTTGGCTTCCAGCTCCTTACCGGCGTACACGTCCTCGGTGTTCTCACGGAAGATCACCATGTCCACCTTCTCCGGCTCCTTCACCGGCGAAGGAACTCCCTCGAACCAGCGGACCGGCCGGACACAGGCGTAGAGGTCGAGGGTCTGACGCACGGCCACGTTGAGGGAGCGGATACCGCCGCCTACCGGCGTGGTGAGGGGGCCTTTGATGCCCACGAGCAGCTCACGAAAGGCATCGATGGTCTCGTCGGGCAGCCAGGCACCAGTGGCGTTGAAAGCCTTCTCACCGGCGAGAACTTCCTTCCAGGCGAGCCGACGGTCGCTGCCGTAGGCCTTGGCGACTGCCGAGTCGAATCCCCGGACCGAAGCCGCCCAGATGTCCGGACCAATGCCATCACCCTCGATGAACGGAATGATCGGCTCGTCGGGAACCTGGAGTCCATCGGATCCCATCGTGATGGGTGCGGCCATGGCGTGATCTCCTTGAGAATTGGGAATTCTCAACAGTAGTGCGAACGATTGCAGGCGACGGCCACGAGCGCCGATGCTGTACGAACGACGTGGAGCAGGTACCTTTCGTCCCGCCGAAAGGGGTTGTGATCGTGGAATGGGTCATGTTGGTCCTCGGGCTGAGCGTGGGGTTCCTTCTGACGCGCCGGCTGGAGCGATCGGCGTCACGGAAACGACTCGCCGAGGTCGAGCGCTCGTGGGCCCAGAAGCTGTCTCGGGGTGACGAGGCTTTCCTGATGAGGCTCGGCGCCATGGAGGCCGACCTGATCGCCGCTCGCGGGCAGGTACCCGCCGAACCGGAACCGGAGCCCGAGCCAGTGCCAGAGCCAGAGCCCGAACCGGAACCCGAACCGGAACCAGAGCCCGAGCCAGAGCCAGAAGCCGAACCGGAACCCCAGCCGGAAACCGAACCGGACCCTGAGCCCGAGTCCGTGCCGGCGGCGGTATCCGGCTTCGAGGCGTTTCCTCCGGCCCCATGGGCGGTGAGCGACCCGTGGGCCCGTGCGGCCGGCACTCCCGCCGCGGCACCGCCTTCGACATCTGAGCCGGACGACCTCACCACGCTCCACGGCATCGGCCCGAAGGTGGCCGAACTCCTGGCCGCCAACGGGATCTCGACATTCGGGGAACTGGCCGGGCAAAAGACGGACGGCATCCGACGAATCCTCGACGCGGCCGGGTCCCGCTTCAGACCGATCGACCCCAGCACCTGGCCCCTCCAGGCATCGCTGGCGGCCGAGGGACGCTGGCTGGCGCTCAAGGCCTTCCAGGCGGCCAAGAGCGAACAGTCGCTCTGAACCCGGCACGGCCGCCGAGCAGGCGATCAGCCGAGGACCATCGAAACTCCCCCGGCCTCGACCAGCTCCGCCACCCTCCGTTCCAGCGAACCGTCATCGATGAACCGCTGGATGTTCCCACCGGGACAGCTGGTAGAGGCGTGGTCGCGGTGACCGGAGATGGTCTCAGGCGACACGTCGAACTCCACCGCCGCCCAGGCGAACACCCGCGCCATCGCCTCGAACTGGTCGGCATCCAGTTGCTCGGTCCGGTAGTCACCTTCCACCACCACGAGGAAATGACCTGAAGGGTCGTAGTCGGTTGCCGTGTCACCGGGGGCTGTGTACGGACGGCCCTCGTAGACCTGCCCGTCCCTCCCGACAATGAAGTGATAGGCGAGATCGGGCCACCCGAGGGAGAAGTGGTAGGCCTGCCACCCCTGAAACGCCTGCGGCCCGCTCACCCCCGAGGCCGGAGAGCCCGAATGGTGCACCGTGAGCTGGTTGATGTCGTGGGAACCGAACCCATCGCGCGCCGGTTCGGCGCCCCAGGCTTCCCTGGCGACCACCTCGACGGTGGCGGGGCGGACCGGGACCTCGCCCACCGCCAGGTAGAGGGCGCGGGCGAGAAAGGTTGCCATCTGTCCGCGGGTGACGACGTCATCGGGACAGAACCGATCGTTGTCGGGCGGGTTGCATCCCAACGTGATGCCGGCGGCGGCGACCCGATCGATGTCGGAGGCGAACACCGATCCCGCCGAGTCGACGAACCGGCCGCCAGGAGCCGCATCGTCGAGCCCGAGCCCACGCGCCAGGAACGCCGCCATCTGACCACGGGTGACATCCGCCTCCGGACAGAACCGGGAGTTGGCGGGTGGGTCACACCCGCGGGTGATGCCTACGTCCGCCACAGATCCTACGTCGTCAACGAACACCGAGCCGTCCATGTCGAGAAACCCGACACCGGCCGGGACCGACGGAAGTTGCAGCGCCCGCCGCAGGAAAGCGGCCATCTGTCCCCTCGTCACCGGGGCATCTGGACAGAATCTGGGGCCAACGGTCGAACACCCCGACGTGATCCCGGCGGCAACCAGCGCTTCGATGGCAGGCTCGTGCACCGAGGAATCGTCATCGACGAAGGTGCCGCCAGGCACCAACTCCTGCGCTCCCGCTACGGGCCCGAGCACAGCTACTGCCACCACCACGATGGGGGCCAGGAGCCGGGCTCGAACGCCGGGGACCTTCGGCGGAACGGCTCGCACCCCGTTCAGCCTGCGGCGTGTTCGGCGGCGGTCACCGTGTTGGACATGAGCATGGCGATCGTCATCTTCCCGACCCCGCCCGGAACCGGCGTGATCGCTCCCGCCACCGCCGACACCTCATCGAACGCCACATCGCCCACCAGACCGGACCCGGTGCGATTGATGCCGACATCGATCACGGTCGCACCTGGTTTGACGTAATCGGCCGTGATCATCTTGGGGCGGCCGATGGCGGCGACCAGGATGTCGGCCTCGGCACAGATGCCCTTCAGGTTGCGGGTCCGGGAATGGGCCAGCGTCACCGTGGCGTTCCGATCCTTGCCTCCCAGGAGGATTGCCAGCGGTCGACCGACCAGGAACGACCGGCCCACCACCACCACATTGGCACCCTCGGTTGGGATGCCGTAATGGTCGAGGATACGAATCGACCCTGAAGGAGTGCACGGGGTCAACCCCGGTCGATCGAGCACCAACTGTCCGAGACTCATCGGATGGAGTCCGTCGGCATCCTTGGATGGCAGGATTCGCTCCACCGCCTGCTCGCCATCGAGGCCACCCGGCAGCGGCAGCTGCAGCAGGATGCCGTCGACCGCAGGGTCGTCGTTCAGCGTCTGGATGAGCGACTCCACCTCGCCCTGACCGGCGGTGGCCGCAAGCTCGTGATGAAACGACATGATGCCCACCCGCTCGGCGGTGCGCCGCTTGTTCCGGACGTAGACGTGGGACGCAGGGTCGTCACCGACCAGGATGGTCGCCAACCCCACCGTCTTGCCGCGAGCCGCCAGCGCCTCGACACGCTGCGCTACCTCGGCCAGAACCACCTCGGCGACGACGCCGCCATCGAGAACCATGGCGCGTTCTTCACTCATCTCAGCTCATTCCCTCGTGTGCCGGGAAAGCTAGCCGAACGCACAACGCAGAACGCAGAACGCCCAAACTCGCGTTGGGGCATGGCTGGGATTGGTATCAATGCCGGAAATGCCGTTCCCCGGTGAACACCATCGCCATGCCGTGGTGGTTGGCGGCGGCGATGACTTCGTCGTCACGGACGGACCCGCCGGGTTGGATGATGGCGGTGACACCGGCTGCCGCCAGGGCATCCGGGCCGTCACGGAACGGGAAGAAGGCGTCGGAGGCGGCGACCGCCCCCTGCGAACGACTGCCCGCCTGGCGCACCGCACGCTCGGTGGCGCCTACACGACTCTGGTCGCCGGCACCCACTCCGACGGCGGCGCCGTCGACCGCCACCACCACTGCGTTGGACTTGGTGTTGGCGGCCACGCGCCAGGCGAACCGGAGGTCCGCCCACTCCCGCTCGTCGGGATGACGGGTGGAGGCAACCGTCCAACCCGTCTCGCCGATCCGATCCCAGGCCTGTGCCAAGAACCCCCCGTCGTTCGCCCGCACCTCGATTCCGGGCCGGTGCGGAGCCGTGGCGACCACCACCCGGAGGTTCTTCCGGTCAGCGAAGGCGGCTTCATCCACCACTTCGGGAGCGATCACCACCTCGATGAACCCGGCCGCCAGCATCGCCTCGGCCACGGCTTCGTCGAGCGGCCGGTTCACGGCGATCACCCCGCCGAAGGCGGAAACGGGGTCACACGCCCATGCCTTGGCGAAGGCCTCGGTCAGCGTGGAACCGGTCCCCACCCCGCAGGCGTTGGTGTGCTTCACGATCACGCAAGCCGGCTCGGGGTGGGCCTGGACGTGGCTCCAGGCGGCGTCGGCGTCGATGAAGTTGTTGAACGACATCTCCTTGCCCTGCAGTACCCGGGCCGTCTCCCACCAGGAGGGTCGGTCGACCGCCCGGTAGGCGGCGCCGGGCTGATGCGGGTTCTCGCCGTACCGCAGCGACGTGTGCCGCTCGAGGGCCAGCACCATCCGCTCGGGAAGGATGTCGCCGGCGTGGAGCCACCCGACGATGGCGGCGTCGTACGAGGCGGTGTGGAAGAACGCCTCGGCCGCCAGTCTCCGTCGCAGGCCCATGTCCAAACCACCCGACTCGACCGCGCCGGCAACGTCGTCGTACTGACCGGGGGACGTGACGATGCCGACCCAACCGTGATTCTTGGCGGCAGCACGCACCATCGCCGGGCCACCGATGTCGATCTCCTCGATCGCCTCGGCCTCGGTGACACCTTCACGGGCGATCGCCTGTCGGAAGGGGTAGAGGTTGGAAACGACCAGCTGGAAAGCCTCGATCCCATGAGCGGCCAGATCAGCCCGATGCGCCTCCGAGCCGACATCAGCCAGGATGCCCCCGTGGATGGCCGGATGAAGTGTCTTCACCCGGCCCCCAAGGATCTCCGGATGCCCGGTGACATCGGAGACCGGGGTGACGGGGATCCCCGCCGCCACCAGGGCGGAAGCCGTTCCACCGGAGGACACGATCTCCACCCCGGCGCCGTGAAGCCGACGGCAGAACTCCACCAACCCGGTCTTGTCGTACACCGAGACCAACGCCCGAGTCACCGGGAACGCGTCGACACTCATGACCAGACCACCTTCCGACCGTTCACACTGATCCTTCCCTGCGCCATTGCAGCCACCGCCTCCGGAAACAGCCGATGCTCCGCCTCCTGGATCCGTCGGTGAAGCGAAGCGGCATCGTCGCCATCGAGCACCGGAACCGCCTGCTGGCATATCACCGGCCCGTGGTCGACCTCCTCGTCGACCAGATGCACGGTGACGCCGGTGAGCTTCGCCCCGTACTCCAATGCCTGCTCGACGGCATGCGCCCCGGGAAACGACGGCAGCAGCGACGGATGGACATTCACGATCCGGTCGGGAAAGCGACGAACCGCCTCCGGCCCCAGGATCCTCATGAACCCCGCCAGCACCAACAACTCGGCACCGTGAGACGAGACGAGATCACACAACGCCACCGTCGACGCCGCGCGATCGGCACCCCAGGAGATCACCTCGGTGGCGATCCCGGCATCCGACGCCCGCTGCAGCCCCCTGGCATCCGCCCGGTCCGAGACGACCACCGCAATCCGCGCTCCCAGCGCCCCCGCCTCCTGAGCATCGATGAGAGCCTGGAGGTTGGTGCCGGACCCCGAGATCAGCACGGCGATGTCGATGAGAAACCTCCTGAGACGCGCAGCGAGTGTAGGCCGAACGCACGTTTCGCCCACCTTTTACATGGCGCGGCCAGGCATCAGCTTTGTCCCCCACGCAGCGCAGTGGGGGAAGGGTCCGCCGGTCGCAAGCGACCGGACGTTTGCGGGGTAGGGGGGTCGAAAGCCCGCGAGATGAACTCTCACGCGTTCCGGAACCCGCCATCAGCCACGCGAGAACTAGGAACGCGTCATCATGCTCGCGAGGGATAGGCCCCCCCTACCCCGCTCCTTCGTCGCGGGGGCCCCTTCCCCCTCTCGCAAGCTCGAGGGGGACAAAGCTATTTACGCCGCTCGTAAAGGGGGCCCTTCCCGCTCTCGCAAGCTCGAGGGGGAAGAAAGTGCTGCAGCTTTGTCCCCCACGGAGTGGGGGAAGGGGCCCCCGCGAAGCGGGGTAGGGGGGGTCGAAAGCCCGCGCGACCACCTACCACGCGCTCCGGGAGGCGCCCTCAGCCACGCGACGGAGGGACCCCACCAGCGGTCGGTCATCCGTACGCAGCCACCGCCCCGGAGCG
>JBHJOH010000080.1:0-3353 GCA_050329955.1 Acidimicrobiia bacterium
GGAACACCAACCCCCAACCCTACGTATGGACCAAAACCGCCGACCAGATCCTCGACCGCCTCGCCGGCTACTGCGCCCAAATCACCGCAACCCCATATGACAACGCTTCAACCTGACAGGACACTAGGAGGGGCTGGTGGCTTCTGGCCCTTAGCTTCTGGCTCGTCGCGCGTCGCTCGTCGCTACCGATCAGGTGCCGCTCTTCGTTCGGCCAGAAGCCAGTAGCGAGTAGCCAGTAGCCAGAAGCTCTTCGCTGTCTAGTCCTACCGAGTGAACGCGTTTGGGTGCTGCGCCGGCTGATGGACCGCGGCCGATCACAGAGGCATGAGCACGACGCTGGAACTCTCGGCCCCCATCGATGGAACGATTCGGGGCTCCGACGCCCTTCTCCTCAAAGCGCTCCCGATCGGGGCGTTGTTGTTGGTGCTGGTTGAGGCGCTCGCCCTCTTCCTGGGAGCGCCGCTCGGCCTCGCCGAGGTGATGACGGCTCTGGGCGTCACGGCGATCGGGGCGGCGCTGATTCGTCGGGGCACGCCTGTCGCTCCGATGGCTGCGGTGGGGTGGCTCGCCGCCAATGCCATCACGCTCGGGCTGGTCGGCACCCACCCGCAGTCGTTCTCGTTGGTGGCGGTCCTCAACGTGGGGCTGCTCGGCCTGGCCGCCCTCTCGGTGGGACACCGCTGGTACCTCGCCCTGGTGGTGCTGGTGATGGCACTCCAGATCGCTGCCCTCATGTCCGGTGCGGGCGCCGATGCCACGGTGCCGGCCATGACCGGAGCCCTGGGCCTCGGGATCGCTCTGATGGTGCGACGCCTCGAGTGGCGCCAGGCCGGCTCGGAACATGCCATTCGGACCCTCACCGACGAGCGGTCGTCAGTTGCGCGGCTCTACGACGTGGCCACCTCCATCGGTGCCTCCACCACCAGGGCCGAGGCGTTGCCCGACCTGCTGGGGGTCGTTGCGGGAGCGGTCGGTGCCAGGTCGGCGGCGGTGGCGGTTCTGGACGCATCCCGGTCCACCCTGACCCTGTCGGGTCCGGTGTGGGTCAACGGCTCCCACATCCCGGTCGACGACGATGTGGTCGCCCACCTGGACCGCAACGGGTTCGGGCCGCGCGCCCTGCGCACCACCAGGGCGATCCGCTTCGATCGGGCCGGTGCGGTCGACCTCGGTCCGCTCCTCACCGACCTCGGTTTGGATTCCGGTCTGGTCTCGCCGCTCCGGTTGGAGGGGATCGAGACCGGTCTGCTGATCGTCGGTGATCCGATCGGCGGCGCCTTCGACGAGGCCGACCTGGCCGAGCTGACCGCCCTCGCCTCCCCGGTCTCGCTCGTACTGGCCCAGGTGGGCCGTCACGAGGCGGCGCTCGAGCTGGCAGCCCGGCTCAAGGAGATCGCCGACATGAAGTCGGACTTCGTGTCGATGGTGAGCCACGAGCTCAAGACGCCCCTCACCTCGGTGATCGGTGCGCTCGACACCCTGGCCCGCCCTGAACTGAGCCTGGAGAACCCGGCTGTGCAGGAGATGCTGCACGGTGCCCGCCGCCAGTCGGCCAGGCTCCGTCGCCTGATCGACGACCTTCTCGTTCTGTCCCGAATCGACCGGGGCCTGGTCAGTCCGGACACGCGGGTGGTCATGCTGGCGGACGTGATCGCCGACATCACCGAGGTGCTTCCCCGCTGCGAGCTCTCGATCCACGCACCCTCCGATCTGGCCGTGCTGGGAGACCCCGACCACCTGTCCCAGATCCTCATCAACCTGGCCGAGAACGCAGTCAAGTACGGGGCGGGGTCTCTGGTCGAGATCAAGGCGGTCCGTTGCAGTTCCGAGGAGGTGGCCATCACTGTGTCCGACCATGGCCCCGGCATCCCGGAGTCCCAGCGCGAGCGGGTCTTCGATCGCTTCGTCCGGCTGGAAGGGCCGATGAACGCCAGAGTGGGCGGCACCGGCCTGGGGCTGTCGATCGTCAGGATGCTGGCGGAAGGAATGGGTGGACGGGTCGGAGTGGTGGAGACACCGGGCGGTGGAGCGACGTTCGTGGTCTCGTTGCCGATTGCCCGATGATCGACTCCAGCCCCGGGGAGCGGATGACTTCTTTCGCCGGGTGATTGCTCAGGGGGCGGCGTCAGGGGGCGGCGCAGTCGGACCCTGATTGGTGATGATGCGGGCGCCGCGTCGGAACGTCAGATAGTTCCACGCCCACGAGATCAGGACGAGGACCCGGTTCCTGAACCCGATCAGGAAGAAGACGTGGATCCCGAGCCAGGCAGCCCAGGCCGGGAACCCCGAGAACTGCAACGGTCCGACATCGGCCACCGCCCGGGCTCGCCCGATGGTTGCCAGCGAGCCCTTGTCGCGGTACCTGAAGGGCAGCCGCGGCCGACCGGCCAGATCGGCGGCGATCTGAGTGGCAACGTGACGGCCCTGTTGCATGGCGGCCGGCGCTACCCCGGGGATACCTTCGAGGGCGGCGAGGTCGCCGATCACGAAGAGCTCGGGATGTCCGGGGATCGACAGATCCGGGTCGACCAGCGCTCGCCCGGCTCGGTCCAGTTCCACGCCCAGCACCGCTGCAAGTGGCGACGCCTTCACCCCGGCCGCCCACAGCACGGTGGCGGCCTCGATCCGTTCGCCGCTCGTGAGGGTCACACCGGCGCCGTCGATGTCGTCCACCAGCGAGTCGGTACGTACGTCGACACCGAGACCCTCGAGTTGGCGCCGGGCCGACTGCGAGAGCCGCTCCGGATACGCCGGGAGCACCTGGCCCGTTCCCTCCACCAGCACCACCCGGGCTGCGCTCGGGTCGGTGCGGTGGAACTCGCGGGCGAGGGCATGGACGGCTATCTCGATGAGCGCCCCGGCGAGCTCGACGCCGGTGGGCCCAGCCCCCACCACCACGAAGGTGAGCAGTCGGGCTGCGTCCTCGGGGTGGCGTTCGGCCCGTTCGAAGGCGAGGAGGACACGGCGACGGATGTCGAGTGCATCCTCGATGGTCTTGAGTCCGGGTGCATCGAAAGCCCACTCGTCGTGGCCGAAGTAGGAGTGGGTGGCGCCGGCGGCGACCACCAGCGTGTCGTAGTCGATGTGGGTGCCGTCATCCAGCACCACCGAACGCGCCACCTTGTCGATGTCGACCACCTCACCCAGAACCACGTCGACCACATTGTCCTGGGATCGGAAGATCGACCGGATCGGGTAGGCGATGTCACTGGGGTTGAGAGCTGCGGTGGCCACCTGATAAAGCAATGGTTGGAACAGATGGAAATTGCGACGGTCCACCAGCGTGATTTCAACCGCTTCCCGACGGAGCGCCAGCGCGGTGTTGATCCCGGCGAACCCCCCTCCCACGATGA
>JBHJOH010000081.1:0-3590 GCA_050329955.1 Acidimicrobiia bacterium
CTGGGCATCCTCGAGCGAACCGACCGGGTGTGGGCGTCAGACACCAACGACGCCCTCGAGCGCCAGCACATCCAACGCTGGACCGGGCTGCTGGTCCCTCCCGAGCTGATGGGCAGCCATGTGGGCCCACCCCGCGCCCACACCACCGGGCGGAGCGCCGATCTGGCGTTTCGCACCACCACCGCCCTGTTCGCCCACGCCGGGCTGGAGTGGGACATCACCACCTGCACCTTCGACGAGGTGGCCCAACTGCGACGTTGGGCCGAGCTCTACAAGGAACTGCGGCCGCTCATCCACCACGGCATCACCGTCCGTGCCGACCATCCCGATGACGGCACCTGGCTGCACGGTGTGGTGTCGGCCGACCGACGGGAGGCGTTGTTCGCCTACGTGAGGGTCGACACCACCGCCGATTCCCGGCCCGCCCGGCTGCTGTTCCCGGGACTCGATCCCGACATGGTCTACACCATCGCCCGTCGCGATGAGACCGGGCCGTCGCGGTTCACCCCCCAGTGGCTGTTCGGGACGTCGGCCACCGGGGCCGTCCTGGCGACCATCGGCCTTCCCGCACCGTTCCTCGACCCCCAACAGGCGGTCCTGCTCCATCTGACAGCGACCTGACCCGTGCATCCGATCGCGCTTGCGTTGGCCCTCACGGCGGCCGTGCTCCACTCGGGGTGGAACCTGGTGGTGAAGTCCACTCCGGATCGGATCCTGGGTGCGTGGCACGTGTCGGGAGGAGCCGGCCTCATCAACGTGGTGGTGTTGTTGGTGGTGGGGCTCCCGGACCGTGAGGTGTGGTGGCTGGTGCTGCTCTCATCGGTGATCCAGACGGTGCCGTTGGCAGCGCCCTTTCGTACCTCACGGTGATGGCCGCCACCCTCTATGCGCCGGTCGGGCCGGTGACGGCCGTACGCGAGATCTCGGTGATCCTGGTGGTGGCGGCGGGCCGGCTGATGCTGAAGGAGCCCGTGACCCGACCCCAGCTCATCGCCATCGCTGGCTGCCTGAGCGGCATCGTGCTGATCGCCGTCTCGTGACACCTCACGCCGAGCTGGGAGGAACGACCCACTGCTCCGGCTGACCGGTGACTTCGGCGATGAGCGGGAAGTCGTGGTCGTAGTGCAGGACGGTGAGGTCGTTCAGTTCGGCCGTGGCAGCGATCACCAGGTCCGGAATCGGCAATCGGTGACGTCCTGAGCGTGCGAGGTAGGCCTGCACTTCGATCGCCCGATCGAACATCCGCTGGTCGATCGGAATCTGGTCGAGACCCACCAACTCCTCCATGATTGCTGCATGATCCGTGCCGTTCCGAGCGCTGTACAGAATCTCGAGATCGATGATCGAACACGACGCCAGGCAGCCGGACGACGAGAGATCGGCCAACACATGCGCCACTGCCGGGACCGAAGCCCGCGACCACGCGCTCTTGTCCACGAGATGTGTGGCGGTCACTTCCAGGCTTGGTCCATCACGTGCGGATCGGCAAGGTCGGTTCCATCGCCGGTCCGGAAACGCTCGATCAACCGTTCACGTCGGCGGGCCGCCACCACTTCGCCCAATGCGAGGTTCACGGCTTCGCGCATGGTCCGTGCTCCCAGCACCTCGGTGGCCGCTTGCAGAAGGTCGTCGTCGATGTCCACGAGACGTTTGGTCATCATGCGACTGTAGCGCTCGCGTGCCCCGCCGGTATATCTGATTCCCATGAATCGAATATACGGATCGGCTGTGACAGATTCGTTGCGCACCCCGGCGGACCTGGCAAGCCCTAAGCTCGTGCCGTGAATTTCCCCGCTGAGATCGCCCCCGTCGTCGACCGTCTGGTGCTGGCCGTGAACACCGCCTCGCGTGCCGAGGCGAAGGACGTGTTCGCTGCGATCTGCGCCGAGGAGGGCATCGACTCGGCGGTATATGCCGGGCACTACGCCGAGTTCCTGCTGGCCGGTCGACTCACCGAGGAGCTGGCGGCGGCACGCCTCAACTATGTCGACTCAGCCGTCTTCATCGCTGCCCTCCGGAAGTGGGCGGATGAAGCCAAGACCCTCGCCACCGGCGATCGGTTGGTGGCGGGGCCGGGTCTGGCCCGGTTGTCCGAGACGATCCTGGGCGCCCGGCGGGAAGCGGCGACCCGGCTGTGGGGCGAGCACCGTGACGGCGTCGACACCGCCATCGGCATCATCGCCCCGATGCTGGCGGCGCTCCCCGACCACTTCGTCCTCGCCGTCGAGCACGCCGCGTTGCCGGCGCCGCCCGACCCGTTCCAGCGGCTCCACCAGCACCTCACCACGATGCGCTACGTGCGCGCCCAGTGCCACGCCGAGGCATGGCGCTCCCGTGGACTGCACCGTGACGACATCGTTGCCATGACCGCGCTGTGGCATGGCGCAACCCTCGAGACGGTGCCTCCGACTCTGCTGGAACGTCAACTCGCCACCGCCGAAGGGCTCACCGATCAGGGCGTGGAGATGCGCCGATCGATCGAAGACGACACCAACACAGCCAATGCCCCGGCGTTCGATCCGCTCGACGCCGCTGCCCGAGCATCCTTGTTCGAGGCGCTGCAGAGCCTGCCCGGCGAGCCGGTCTGATGCCACGGCGAATCATCGTGCTGCTGGCGTGCCTGGCGCTGTTGTCGGCTGCTTGCGATCGGACCACAACCGAGGTCACGACGGCCCCAACCACGGCAGAGACCACCACCACCTCCGCCACTGCGGGACCTGAAGGGACCGCCGGAGACACTCCATCCACCACCTCTCCGCCTGCCACCACCAGCACGACCGCGGGCGAATCCACCACGACAACCGCCGCCGTCGAGACGACCACCACCGCTTCAACCTTCCCCGAAGAGGCGACCACCACCACTGCCCCTCCCGACGTGTTGCTGGTGACCCCCTATGGCCGGCTGGGCGGGGTGGAACTGGGGACGGACTTCGACACGGCATCGACAGCACTCGTCGACGTGTTCGGCGAGCCGGATGCCGACACCGGCTGGGAAGTGGGATGCTCTCTCGACGGCGAGGACGAGAACGAACGGATCCTGCGCTGGGGCGCCCTGGAAGCGCACTTCTATCTGGTGGACACCGGCCGGCTGGTCGCCTGGACGATCGCCGCCGATGCCGGAAGCATCCCGCGTGGAGCGACGGTGGTGCTGCCGGGTGGCTCGACGCTGGGCGAGCCGATGAGTGCGGTGGCCGCCTCGACCGGGCTGGAGGTTCTGCTCGACGGGGTGTTCGAGGCAGCGATCGTCACCGAGGACGGCTACACCTTGTGGGGTTTCCCCGACAGCCTCGACGCTCCCCTGTCGTTGGTCGGCGTTCCCTACGTGCCGGTCTGCGAGTGAGCTCCGTGCTCTGACCGGACCCATGAGCTGCGGGGACACAACCCCCCGTGACACCCCTCACCTTTTGCACATTGTGCAAAAGGTGAGGGAAACGCGTGCGTTCTGCACAATGAGGCCTAGCGGATAGGGATTAGCTTTGTCCCCCTCGAGCTTGCGAGAGGGGGAAGGGGTCCCCGCGAGGAACGAGCGGGGTAGGGGGGGCCTATCCCTCGCGAGCATGATGACGCGTTCCTGGTCCTCGCGTGGCTGA
>JBHJOH010000082.1:0-32980 GCA_050329955.1 Acidimicrobiia bacterium
AGCGCGTCGAGCTGGGGATCCTCGGTCACCGAGACCCGGGGTCGTCTGGTCGACCCGAACGCCGACAGGGTGGCGTTCTTGAAGGCGATCTCGGTGCGGGCCAACTTGAAGAACTCATCGTCCTTGGGCAGCGCCCCCGGCCACCCGCCTTCGATGTATGCCACCCCGAGGTCGTCGAGGAGACGGGCGATCCGCAGCTTGTCGCTCACGGTCAGTGAGATGCCCTCCTGCTGGGAGCCGTCTCTGAGGGTGGTGTCGTAGATCTCGAGGCTGGGCATCTGATCTCCTGGCGGATCTGGTGGTGGCATCAAAAAACCCCCTGCGGTGGGCAGAGGGTCGAAGACGCACACCGGGACTGTGGTGCGCGTTTAACCAATAATGATGCTGGTGGTGACGGCGGTGATCATCAGACACCAAGTATGCCGCTCGGCTTCGAAGGAGTCAATGCGGCGCATGGTTGGTCCGGGGTCCTCTCGGCAGCCGGTACCCTCCCGCCCATGAGCGACCACGTTGATCAACGTTCCGATGAAGCCGATGAAGCCGATGAAGCCGATGAAGCCGATGACGACAACGACGACTCGCCGCTGTTCTGGGGCATGATCCTGCTGGGAGTTGTTCTAGCTATGGCCGTCTGGCTGTTCGGCCTCTTCCCGGACGCTGCCTCGACTCCGGCGGGCACCACGCCGACCACCCTCGCGGTCGAACCCGCCCCCACCACGACCCTGGCCGAAGAGGCGGAGGTGGCGGGCACGATCGTCGACGTCCTCGAGGCCGACGGCAGGTTCACCACCCTGCTGTCGCTGGTGGACTCGGCGGATCTCGTCGGTGATCTCAGGGGTGCCGGGCCCCTCACGCTGTTCGCTCCCACCGATGAAGCCCTTTCGGGGGTGGACATCGCCGGCGACCAGGCGTCCAGACGGGCGTTGCTGCTCCGCCATGTGGTCGTTGGGCGGCTCACCGCCGCCGACGTGCTTGCCAGCGGTGGATCCCTGGAGACGCTCGGTGGGGACACGGTGGCGGTGGTCGACGAACCAGCTCCGACCATCGGGGGCGCCCCACTCGTCGAGCCGGACATCGAGGCGGACAACGGCGTCATCCACGCGGTTGGATCTCCGCTGTTTTCGACCGGACTGCAGACTCGCCAGGTCCTGACCGACGACGGGCGCTTCGCCACGCTCCTCGCCGCAGTCGATGCCGCGGGTCTGAGCGATGCCCTCGCCGGTGACGTCACGGTTCTGGCCCCGACCGACAACGCCTTCGCCGTCCTCCCCGACGGGGTCGTCGACCAGCTGCTGGAGGATCCAGATCGGCTCGGCGCCCTCCTCGGCTACCACGTGGTCCCCGGTTCAATGGACGGCACCGGCAGCTACACCACCGCAACCGGCGAAGAGGTGGCGGTCAGCGACTCCGACGTCAACGGTGTGGCCATCGCCGACCGACCCGGATCGAACGTGGTGGCTCTCGACGGGGTGTTGGTCCCGCCCGGGTTCGTGCTGGCCGACGTCAATGACATCCTCGACCTGGCACCCATCACCTTCGAGGTCGGCAGTGCGGTGATCACCGCCGACGGCCAGGCCGAACTCGACAGGGCCGCGGAGTATCTGGCCGCCAACCCGGTGGCGATCGAGATCGGCGGGCACACCGATGCCGACGGCTCCGAGGAAGCCAACCTCGCCCTATCGGAGCAGCGGGCACAGTCGGTGGTGGATTACCTCACCGCGGTCGGATACGGGGAAGCCCTGCCCATCGCCGACAACGAAACCGACGAAGGCAGGACCCAGAACCGCCGCATCGAGTTCTCCATCCTCGGCTGAGTAGCTGCCAGCTGCCAGCTGCCAGCTGCCAGCCGTTCAGCTCGTGAGGGTGATCACCTCGACGCGGGCCCCCGGCCCGGTGACCACCATGACCCGCTTGCCGGTCACCCCTTCCAGCGCCAGGGATAGGTGTTCGGGGCTCGGCCCGGTGCCGTTCACGTCCGAGCGCATCCATACGGTGATGGCGGCGCCCGTGGCCTGCTCGATCACATGGCGCAGGGGCGCCGGGTCCGACCCGGTCACGAGGATCACGTGGTCGACGGTTCGCCTTTGGGGGAGGTTTGCCGACACGGCTTCACGCTCCCGCTTCCACACCGGGTAGTGGTACCCGGCCACCAGGCCGGTGGCGACGAGCAGACCGAGGGGTGCCCGTACCCGGTCGACCAGGCTTCCCACCACCACGCCGTCGAGCAGGAACTCGAACACGCGGTACCCGATCACCAGCAGGGTGATGAGTGCCACCACCGCCCCCACTCCGAACACCGCCACCAGATAGAGACGTCGGCCCGTGGTGGAGGTGGCCGCCGCCACCCTGGTGGGCTGCCACGCCAGCCACCACACCGGGCCACCCACCACGAGGGAACTGAGGCCGCCCATGAGCAGCTCGAGGCGGAGGTCGGTTCCCGCCAGGTCGGTGGTGAACGAGTCGAGGATGGAGTTGACGATCACGCCGATACCGCTGGCGGCCGTGATCAGACCCAGGCCCGACATCGTCAGATGGGTGGCCTCGCGGGTGGCGTCCGACCTGCTGACCGCCAGCGGCCGGTGATACGCCCAGGCGAGGCCACCGATCGCCAGGGCGGCGATCCCGAACGGGAGAGCTTCGAGGTTCTGGCGGGTGCTGTCGGCCAGGCCGAAAGCGAGAGACAACACCGAGAACACCACGAGTCCTGCCCCCGCCAGCGCCGCCGTTGCGGTTGCGACCACCCCCGCTATCACCAACGCCGTGTCTGCCAGCCCGGTGGTGAGTGTGCGGCCGTCGTCGTGGGTCCAATGCCACCACCAGATGACGGCACCCGCCACGGTCCAGATGGCCGCCTGCATCGTGAACTCCCACCACGGAGTGCCCGCGCCACCGGCCAGGGTCACGGCGTCGAGTGCAGCATCCAGGAGCGAGGTCAGGGTCGTGATGGCCCCACCTGTCATGACGGCCAAGCCGTAGACGGATCCGGACACGATGGCCAGGTCCGTGAGGCGGGTCGGACTCTTGGTGGGATGGAACGACATCCAACGGTGCCATCCCCACACCCCGGCCCACACCACGCCGGTGGCGAGGATCCGGGGTCGCCAGTCGCCACCGATCAGTTCGGTGATGGCCACCAGCAGGCTGACGGTGGCAGTGATGAGAGCGGTGATCGACATCCCGGCCAGGTAGAGCGGCCAGATGGTGCTCGACCGCTCGGACTCGTCGTCGATGCCCTTCCAGAGGTACCACCACAGCAGCGCCGCCAGCGGGCCCGCGATGAGCGTGAACGCCAACGAGCGGGCAAGCCCGGTCACATCGGTTCCGGCGAGTTCGGTGCCGGCGTCGAGCACTCGCCCGAGCAGGCCTGACACCCCGACGGCGGCGATCACGACGAGGGCGAACAGAAGGGCGAAGACCACGAGCTGTCGCGCCGCGCCCGGTGCGGTGTCGCCCGGGGTGGCGCCGCTGGACTTCCGGACGGCGGCGGCGATACCGAGACCGATACCGCCCACCATGATCAATAGGAACAGACCGGCGATCATGAGCCAACCTCCTCAGTAGGGCACACCATGAGCTGCCATGGCGCCACCGCGATCTTCCACTCCCCGTCCGCCTTCACCAGGTCGAACACGTCCTCGGTTTCCCACTCGGAGACACCGAAGGGACCGCTGCCGTAGCTTTCGATGATGGCGACCCTGACGTCAGCCGAGTCCTCCCGCTCTTCGGTCGACAGGAGGGTGAGGCGGATGTCGTTGGTCGTGCCGTGCCCGATGGAGTCGCACCTATCGAGAGCTGTCCCGGTCAGGTATTCGGCGGCGCCCAGTTCATCCCCATTCAGAACCAGCGTGGCATAGGCCTGGACCACGCCGGCTGGTGTTGCGGAGTCCAGCGGTTCAGGAGTACCGCGCGAAAAAACGACCACCAGTGAGACGATCACCAGGGTCGCAACGATGAAGAGGATGATGACCAACGTCCGGTCGGGGGCTGTCCGTGTGGTGTCCATGACCACAGCGTTACACAGGCCGGACAGGCTGAACATGGGTGAACGACCCGATCCGGACCCAGGGCCGGTCAGGGGGTGTTTCGGTGGGCCGTCGAGCTCGGATAATCGGCCGGAGCAGTGCACCCGGCGGCGTAGAGTCGAAGGGTGGATGCACCCCTCTCCCTTCGACGCGTCGTCGGTGACGGCGCCCGACTCATCGGCCGCTACATCAAGGCCCATCCCATCTCCTTCGGGATCGGGGTGTTCGGTGCTGCCAACTTCGCGGCTGCGATCGTCATGTCGGCGGTGGTGGTCGGATCACTGACGGATTCCTTGATCGTCCCTGTTCTGGAGGAGGGTGAGCCCACCGCCGGGAGACTGCGGGCGGCCGTGACGGTGCTGGTGGCGATCTCGGTGTGGAAGGCGGTGGGCATCGTGATCCGCCGAACAGGGGCCACCTACATGCAGGGCCGTACCCAGGCCGATCTACGCACCCGGCTGGTCGAACACCTCATGAAGCTGGAGCTGGCCTGGTTCCGGCGCCAGTCGACCGGGGATCTGCTGGCGGTGAGCGACTCCGATGCCTCCCAGGCCACCTTCGTGCTCTCGCCGTTCCCCTACGCCACCGGTGCCTTCCTGCTGCTCCTCGGGTCGATCGTGGTCGTGTTCCTCACCGACCCACTGCTGGGGGTGATGGCGGCGGTGGGCCTCTTCAGCAAGGTCGCCTTCGACGTCAAAGGGGCATGGGCCACCTTCGGAGGGTTCGAAGAGGTCCAGGCCCGCCGCGCTGAGGTCAGCGCCGTCGCCCACGAGTCGATCGACGGTGCCCTCACGGTGAAGGCGTTGGGCCGGGAGGGCTACGAGGTCGACCGGTTCCAGGAGTCCTCCGAGCGGCTCAGGGACCAGCTCATCTCGGTGGCTCGCATCTTCACGTTCTACGACGCCATCCAGGACGCCATCCCGGCGGTGACAACCGTGGCGATCCTGGTGTTGGGAGCGGCCCGGGTGGCCGAAGGGGATGTGAGCGCCGGGGAGCTGGTGACGGTCGTCTACTTGCTGTCCCTGATCGCCTTTCCGCTCCGACTCATCGGGTTCGTGCTGTGGGAGGTGTCGGGGAGTCTCGCAGGGTACCGCCGGGTGGCTGCGGTGCTCGACATCGACGAGGAGGTCGGGTACGGCGGCCTCGGGCCCACCACCACCGGCGGTGGTGCCGGCGTCACCTCGATGGACGTCTCGTTCGGATACGTTCCCGACGAGCTGGTATTGGAGGATGTCCACATCGACATTCGGCCCGAGACCACCGTGGCGGTGGTCGGAGCCACCGGATCGGGCAAGTCGACGATGGTCACGTTGCTGGCCCGGTTGTGGGACCCGGTGTCGGGCCAGATCCACCTGGACGGGCGCGATCTCCGGGAGTTTGCGAGGTCGGCGCTGGCCGGCGAGGTGGCCTTCGTGGGTCAGGATGTCTTCCTCTTCGACGACACCATCCGGGGAAACATCGGATTCGGGCTCGACGTGACCGATCATGAGGTGGAAGCGGCCGCCCGGATGGCCAATGCCCACCAGTTCATCGTCGAACTGCCCGACGGCTACGCCACCCGGGTGGGGGAGCGGGGGGCGGCCCTTTCAGGTGGGCAGCGCCAGCGGGTCGCTCTCGCCCGGGCGCTGGTGCGGAAACCTCGGCTGCTGATCCTCGACGACGCCACCTCGGCGGTCGATCCCTCGATCGAGTCTTCGATCCTCACCGGACTCAAACGGGCGGAACTTCCCTCAACCGTGGTGGTGGTCGCCTACCGCCAGTCGTCGATCGCCTTGGCCGATGAGGTCATCTACCTCGAGGATGGGCGGGTGTTGGCACAGGGCAGCCATCAGCGGCTGCTGACCCAGGTCCCCGGCTACGCCCGACTGCTCCAGACCTACGCACGCGATGCGGAGGAACGGGAGGCGACGGGCAATGAGTGACCAACAGGCGGTCCCGACCCGGCGCGCCCTGCGCCGACTCATCACCGAGATCCCTTCGTTGGGACGCGGGCTCGGGCTGACGGTGGCACTGGCCGTGCTCGGAACGGCACTCCAGGTTGCGATCCCGGTCGTCGTCCAGCAGATCGTCGACATCGAGATCCTGGGATCGGACCCGGTCGATGTGGCCGGGGCGGCCGCCCGCGGCGGCCTTGCCCTGCTTGCCATGGCGCTGGCCGTGTTCGCCCGCCGGGCATCGACCCTACGACTGGCCACGCTCGCCGCCACCGGCCTGTCGGACCTGCGGGTGAAGGTGTTCACCCGCCTGCATCGCATGTCGGCGCTGCACGTGCAGTCGGAACAGCGGGGGGCCCTGGTCGCCCGGGTCACCTCCGACATCTACCGCATCCAGGACTTCATGGAGTGGGGCGGCATGGGGATGCTCATCGGGGTTTCGCAGGTGCTGCTGGCCGTGATCGCCATGCTGGTCTACCAGTGGCAGTTGGCGCTGATGGTGGTGGCCGGTGTCACCCTCTACGGGGTGATGCTCATCTGGTTCCAACGGGTGCTGGGCAAGGCCCACGATCGGGTCCGTGAGCGGGTGTCGGACTCCATGTCGGCGCTGAGTGAGTCGATTGCCGGGCTCCCGGTGGTGCGGGCGTACGGAGCCGAGGGCCCCACCCTGCACCGGGTGCGTTCAGCGGTCGACGCCCAGTTCACCGCCGAGTTCCGCACCGCCAACCTGGGGTCGGCACTGTTTTCGTCGGCCGAGGTGTTCGCCGGCGTGCTCACCGCCGGGGTGGTGGCGGCCGGTGTCCTCTTCGGGGCCGACGCCGGGGTCACGGCCGGGGGGTTACTGGCCTTCCTGTTTCTGGTGAACCTGTTGGTCCAGCCCGTCCAGACCCTGGTCGAGACCCTCGACACCGCCCAGGGCGCCGCTGCTGGGGTCCGGCGGGTGTTGGCGGTGCTCGACACCCCCGTCGACCTGGAGGACCCCGGTGAGGCCGGTGTCGACCTACCGGAACGACCGCTCGATGTGGTGGTGAAGGATCTCCGCTTCCGCTACCCCTCCGGTGACGATGTGCTGGCCGACGTCAACGTGACGATCCCCGCCGGGCGTCGGGTGGCGGTGGTGGGGGAGACCGGCTCGGGCAAGACCACCTTCGCCAAGGTGGTGGTGCGTCTCCTCGAGGCCAACGGGGGCTCCATCGGGATCGCAGGCGTGCCGGTCGAGCGGATTCGCTTCGCCTCGTTGCGGTCCCGGGTCGCCTACGTCCCCCAGGAGGGATTTCTGTTCGACGCCTCGGTCGCCGACAACGTCCGGTACGGCCGACCCGGCACCGACGACATGGGCGTGCGCGCCGCCTTCTTCGACCTGGGGCTGTCGGATTGGCTCGACTCACTTCCCGATGGCCTCGCCACCAAGGTCGGCGAGCGGGGCGGCCAGCTGTCGGCCGGGGAACGCCAGCTGGTGGCCCTGGTTCGGGCCTGGATGAGCCAACCGGACCTGCTGGTGCTCGATGAGGCCACCTCTGCGGTCGACCCGGCGCTCGAGGTCAGACTCCGCAATGCCATCGATCGTCTCATCGCCGGACGCACCTCGATCACCATCGCCCACCGTCTCTCCACCGCCGAAGCCTCCGATGAGGTCCTGGTCTTCGCCGACGGGCGCCTCGCCGAGCACGGAACCCATTCGGACCTGCTCGGGGCGGGAGGCCTCTACACCCGGATGCACCGCGATTGGATGGCCGGAACCCGTTCGTAGGGAGTTCGTAGGGAGATGGTCGACGTCTCAACAGGTCGACCAGTCAGTGCGAACCCGGTGGGCGACCGCACACGTTTCGCTCACCTTTTGCACATTGTGCAGAAGGCAGTCGTTTCGCTCACCCTTTGCACATTGTGCAAAAGGGGGGCGTTCGGGCGCCCCCGCGCACTACAACGCGACGACCTCCAACCCCAACAGTTCAGCCAGACCCGCCATCACCGGTGCCACATCTCCGTGGGTGATGCCGTAGTGGTGGTCGAGGCCTTCGGCGATGACGGTGTCGAGGACCTGGCGGGACGGGGTGTCGGGTTGGATCACGGCGCAGGTCCCGGCGAAGGGGCGGGGGCGGTCGAGGATTTCGCCGGCACCGATCACCAAGCGGAGGCTGCCGCCGGAGCGACTGAAGCGGGCGATGGTCACCCGCCCGGGTCGCAGGCGGAACTCGTGGAGGAGCGGGAGGCGTCGGTTTGGATGGACGGTGTATCCCATCGGGTCGTCGGGATGGGCCATCGATGGAGGGGCGATCCCGCAGTGCCAGAAACCGAGGGTGCCGTCGGCGGGAGCATCCACCAGGTCGGCCACCAGCACGGGGTTGCCCGAGCATGCACGGAGCGCGATCGATGTGAGGGCGCCGAACACGTCGGCCTCGCACACCCCGGGGATGCCCTCGTCCGACAGCCGGCCCATGGCGGCGCAGGCGGCGCCGCCGAATTCGGTGAAACACTCCGGCCAACAGCGGGTCGCAACCGCGTCCCACCTGCGCTCTGCGGCGAGATCGGCCATGGCCTCGTGGAGTCGGGCGGTCGCCTCCACCCCGCTCGGGTCGAGTGTGGGCGGCACCCCGTCCACATCGAGCCGCCGTGCTTCGACCTGCCGGGCTCGTCGGAACAGCTCCTCCAGCTCGATCCGGTCGACATGTGCCCCAAGTGATCGGAGTTCTGCGTCGGTGTAGCCGCACGGTTCGAATCCGTCCGGTCGGTCCCCGATCAATCCGACGCTGGCGGCGGCCAGTATCCCGGCGATTCCGGCGGCACGCTGATCCGGCCGGGCGGATGACGCCGGGCGCCTGGGGATCGGGCCGCCCATGGCCTCATCGAGCCGGGCACCGCAATCGGCGTCGTCGGGGTCGGCGTAGAGATAGCGCACGTCCCACCCATCGGACACCAGTGCCGCCGCCGTCAGGTTGATACCGCACAACGAGTTCAGCACCAGTCGACCCCCGGTGCGCGGTTCGGGAAACGCCCACAACACCACCGGCACGTCGGCGACCTCATCGAGGAACGACCCGGGGAGGGTGGCATCGGTGAAGGTCGCCTGGAGCAGCACGATGGCGTCCACTTCTCCGATCTCCCAGTGCCCGGCCTCCACGTGCAGGGTGGCGTCACCCACCACCCGGTATCGGGAGCGCAGCAGGCGGGAAGCACGGTCCACCCGGTCGGTGGCCTCCACCAGGTCGAAGGTGGGTCGACCGACTGCAAGCACCGCGACGGTGGTCATGAGCCATGTCTCGCAATGAAGTCCGGTCCGGCCAGTGTGGGGCCACCATCCCCGTAACCGGGATGGGCGTGCCACGGGCGTCCGTGAGCTCTGGTGATCGAGTTGAGACGTCGTGCGAATGGCACAGCCCGGAGGGCGAGAGCGTCCCGGCAGGCCTCAACATCCGGAAACGCCGACAACGGCTCCGACCATATGGCCCGTCCTGCCAGATATCCGCACGCGCCTGCGACGGCAGCATGCTGCACCACTCTGGTGAACTCGTCCTGGCCGGCGCCGGCGCTCAGCACCACCCACGGGCGGCCGCACGCCTCGTCCAGGGCCCGAAAGTGGGACTGGTGATCCCTCCCGGAGGCACTGTCGAGCGGTTGGAGCGCTCCCGGTGGCACCGGGCTCTCCAGCTTGAAGAGGTCGACGCCGAACTCGGGAGCGGAGAAGGCCAGCACACTATCGAGCACGGCGGCGGCCCGGGTTTCCGGTTCCTCCGGCACCGGGCGGTCGCCGAGCGGGTAGAGCAGCAGTTCGAGGACGAAGGGTATGTCGAGCCGGCGGCACTCCGCCCCGACCGCTTCGGCCCATCGCCGTTGGCGGGCGCTCAGCGCGGGATCGGCATCCGGTCGGTACCAGACCAGCACCTTGACGGCGTCGGCGCCTGCGCGGGCGATGGCCTCCACGCTCCATCCGGGGATGGGTCGGGAGATCCTGCCCTGGGGCGTTTCCTCGAACAGGGCGTGTTCGAGCGTCATGAGCAGACCCCGGTCCGGTCGAAGCGCGTCGGCGGCACGGGGGTAACCGAGCAGCGGGTCGATGAGGACGGCCGAAGCCGTGTCGGCCAGTTCCTCGACCAGCAGGAGTTTCACGCCGGCAACGTCCTCGGGTCGCGCAGTGGCTTCACCCCGGGCGCGGGCCACGAGCTGTTCGATCGGTGGCCGTTGATCCACCGCCAGCATCGTCATGAACCCTTCCGGATCGGCGAGGCGTCGCAGTCTCCACAGTTTCCCGGCCTTCAGCTCCATGGGACCTCCCTCGGTATCGCCTGCCATCCTCCTCGCCGCCTGCACCGTTCGGCCGCCACCCGGGAAGCGGCTTCGAGCGCCCGCCCCACCTCCATGCCCTCACCCAACGCCCAGGCGAAAGCCCCATGGAACACGTCGCCGGCGCCCAGCGTCTCCACCACCGTCACCGCCGGAGCAGCGAGGTGCGCGATCCGACCGTCGTTCAACCACCACAGGCCCTCGGCTCCCGCCGTCACCACGGTGTGCGGCCCGATCAACTCAACCAGATGGAGCAGGCAGTCCTGGCCCTTCTCCTCGCCCGTGAGCCGTCGGGCGGCATCCAATGATGCGATCGGGTGTTCCGCCAGGTGTCCGAGTGCCAGTGACTCGCCGTGGTTGGGGCTGCGGTCCAGGTCGAGCACGGAAGGGATACCCATGGCGCGGGAGGCTTCCAGTACCGCACCTGCGCCGGTCGCCCAGCGGGCGTCGACCAGCACCACATCACCCTGGACGAGCGGGTCGGCCGGCCCGAGCAGGTCCGGGTGGGTGTGATTGACGATGGTGCGTTCGCCGTCGGGTGTCACCAGCACCATCGAGATCGAGGTGGGCACGCCGGTGAGCACTTCCAGCCCGGTGGTGTCGATCCCCTCTGCTTCCAGCTCCCACCGCAGGCGACGTCCGCGTTCGTCATCGCCGACCCGACCGATGAAACGTGCCGAACCTCCCAGCCTGGCCACGGTCACCGCTGCAGTGGCGGCCGGACCTCCCGCCTGTTCCGTCATGCGGGTCGCGAAGTTCTTGGTGCCCGCCGCCGGCACGGCGTCAACCTCGAGCACGGTGTCGGCGACCACCAGCCCGGCGCATGTCACGGTCGTCATGGCGCCAGCACGCCACGCACCGCCTCGGCCACCATCGAGCTAACCCGCCGGTTCGATTCGACGGTCAGGCCCGCAACGTGTGGTGTGAGGATGAGATTCGGCACGGCGGCGTAGGTGGCGCCGCTCCCGGCGTCGACAGGTTCGTTCGGGAAGACATCGAGCGCCGCACCTCCGAGAGCGCCCGAGCGGAGCCGGTCGATCACGGCCGCATGGTCCACGACCCCGCCGCGGGAGCAGTCGATGACGAGTGCCCCGGGCGGCAGCCGATCGAGGAGGACACCGTCGACGATGCCGCGGGTCAGAGGTGTGAGGGGTACATGGAGGGCGAGGACGTCGGATCGTGCCGCCAGGGCATCGAGGTCCACGAGCGGGATGGCCGCTTCGGCGATGAAGGGATCGTGTCCGACCACCGGCATTCCCAGCGCAGCGGCTCGTTCTGCGAGGGCCGACCCGATCGCTCCCACGCCGACGATGCCGAGCCGTCGGCCCGACAGCTCGTGGCCCACCATGAGTTGTCGGGGCCACTCGCCGGCGATCACCCGGTGGCCGGTCACCAACGCTGGGCGCATGAGCGCCAGCATCGCTCCCAGGGCATGTTCGGCCACCGCCACCGCGTTCGCCCCGGTCGCCGTCCGCACCTGAATCCCCCGATCCGCACAGGCGGCCAGGTCGATGTTGTCGGTTCCGGTCCCCAACCGCCCCACCACGCGGAGCCGGGGAGCTTCGTCGAGCAGAGCCCGGGTCACCCGGGTGACGTTGCGCACGATCAAACCGTCGGCGTCGGCCAGTAGTCCCCGAAGTGCATCACTCATGGCGGGGTCGTAGGTCACCTCGGCCCACGCAGTCATCCCGGCGACGACGTCGCCATCCATCAACTCGGAGACCACCACCCTGACCATCCACCCAACGTACGGCATGTCGACTCGGAACGGAGCGGGGCGAATGACCCTCTCCGGGTCCGGGTCTCGGACCCGGGCTCCGGTTCGACCGGAGCCCCCTGTCGCTATCCTCCCCCGTTCTCCAGGGAGAAGGATCGTGAGCGACCGCAAACGTGTGTTCTCGGGCGTGCAGCCCACCGGTAACGTCCATGTGGGCAACTACATCGGGGCGTTCCAGAACTGGGTGCGCATGCAGGAGTCCTATGAGACGATCTACTGCGTCGTCGATCTGCATGCAATGACGACCCCCTACGACGCCTCCGACTTCGAGCGTCAGCGGCTCGACATGGCGAAGATGATCCTGGCATCGGGTGTCGACCCGGCTCGCTCGCTCATCTACTTCCAGTCCCACGTGCCCCACCACGCCGAACTGGCCTGGATCCTGGGAACGATCACCGGGATCGGCCAACTGGAACGGATGACGCAGTACAAGGAGAAGTCGGATCGGGCCGGTCAGAACCTCGGTCTCCTGTCATATCCGGTGCTGATGGCCGCCGACATCGTGCTGCATCACGTGCACGCGGTGCCGGTGGGCGACGACCAGACCCAGCACCTGGAGCTGACCCGTGATCTCGTCGAACGTTTCAACTCGCGCTTCGGCGACGAGTTTCCGCTCCCCGAGCGGATCACACCCAGGATCGGGGCCCGGGTGATGTCTCTTCAGGACCCCACTTCGAAGATGTCGAAGTCCGATCCCAACCCGGCATCACGCATCCTGCTGGTCGACTCTGACGATGCCATCCGCAAGAAGATCAAGACCGCCGTCACCGACTCCGACCGGTACGTTCGCTACGACTGGACCGACAAGCCGGGCGTCTCCAACCTGCTCGAGCTGTTCAGTGTGTTCTCGGGCCGCCCCATCGACGACCTCGTCGAGGAGTTCCACGACGCCGGGTACGGCAGGTTCAAGGAGGCCGTGGGTGAAGCCCTCGTCGCCGGAGTCGGTCCCATCCGCGAGCGGTTCCTCTCCATCTCCGACGCCGAGATCACCCGGGTGATGGAGAGCGGCGCCCAGGTCGCCCGCCAACGCGCCGAGCTCGAGATGGTGTCCGTTCGGGCGAAGGTTGGCCTCGGCCGATAGCGAGGGCACGACGCAGAACGCAGAACGCAGAACGCAGAACGCCAGGATCGGTCACAACCTCTTCGCCGGGCGACCAGCCAACGGCTTCGAGCCGGCAGTGCAGTTCGTTTGCCCCAGGTGCCTTGGGCGTTCTGCATTCGGCATTCTGCGTTCTGCGTCTTCGAGCTACCCGAGCGCGTTGGGGGCGAAGAACAGGACCATCAGGGTGAGCATGTTGAAGCCGGCGTGGAGGAAGATGGCGGGGCCGAGGCGTTCGTGTTTGACGGCGAGGTGGCCGAGCACGAGGCCGGTGAGGAAGAGCTGGACGAGGGTCAGCAGGCCGGCGAGGGCGTTGCTCTGGTCGACGCCGAGCCAATGGAACAGGCTGAACACGAGGGCTGTCACGGCGATGGAGGCTTTGTCGCCGAGGCGACGGCGGGTGGCGCTGAGGAGGACGCCCCGGAAGGCCAGCTCTTCCATGATCGGGGCCACCAGTCCCACCAGCAGGATGATGGCGATCCGGAGACCGAGGTCGGTGATGCCGGCGATCTGGTCGGCGACCACCTGGGTGGTCCCGTCCGAGTTCACCAGTTGGGCGATCGGAGAGAACGCCACTGCCAGGGCGACCTGGAGGATCGCCCCGAACAGGAGGTACCTTCCGTCTTCGGGCTCGACGACGAGACCGAGGTGCGACAGGCCGGCGTTCCTCCGGTTCTTGGCGACCGACAGCCCGACGGCGTGACCGGTGGACATTCCGACTGCCGAGATCGCCACCGCCGGCCCGGTGCCCAGATCCAATCCGATCACGACGGCACCGGCGGCGAACGCTCCCGCGATGCCGGTGATCATCACCAGGAAGAAGTCGGCCATCCCCCAGGGTGGCCCGATCAGCTTGTCATCGTTGGTCACAGCGGGGAAGGTTACCGAGAACCGGCCGTCAGCCGTCAGCCGTCGGCGGCCAGGTGTCGAGAGCGTGGGGCGGGTTCGCCAAACTACAACGGTGGTACTCTCCATTGCTCCACCAGGGCCGGAGGATTTGAACGTGGAGATCGACATCGGCATCGGTAAGTCAGGCCGGCAGGCGTACGGTTTCGACGATATCGCCATCGTCCCGAGCAGGCGGACGCGCGACCCCGAGGATGTCGATATCTCGTGGCAGCTCGACGCTTTCCGCTTCGACCTCCCGATGATGGGCTCGGCCATGGACGGTGCGCTCAGCCCGGCCACGGCCATCGAGATCGGCCGCCTCGGTGGCGTCGGGGTCCTCAACCTCGAGGGTCTGTGGACCAGGTACGCCGACCCCGTGCCGTACTTCGAGGAGATCGCCGAGCTGGAAGCCGAGAAGGCGACCCGGCGGATGCAGGAGATCTACCAGGAGCCGGTCAAGCCCGATCTGGTGGGCCAGCGGGTCACCGAATTGAAGGCTGCCGGCATCACCACGTCGGCTTCGCTCACACCGCAGCGGGTCGCAGAGCTTTCGCCTCACGCACTCAAGGCCGGACTCGACATCCTGGTCATCCAGGGGACGGTGGTTTCCGCCGAGCATGTCTCCACCAAGGGTGAGGTGCTCGACCTTCGCAAGTTCGTCGCCGAATGTGACGCCCCCGTGATTCTCGGCGGGTGCGCCAGCTACTCCTCGGCCCTTCACCTGATGCGCACCGGCGCCGCCGGCATCCTGGTGGGTGTCGGGCCGGGTGCGGCCTGCACCACCCGCGGTGTGCTCGGCGTCGGGGTGCCCCAAGCGACGGCGATCGCCGATGCCGCCGGGGCCCGCATCCGCTACCTCGACGAGACCGGGCGGTATGTCCACGTCATCGCCGACGGTGGGATGCGCACCGGTGGCGACGTTGCCAAGGCCATCGCCTGTGGCGCCGATGCAGTGATGATCGGCTCGCCGCTGGCGGCGGCGTCCGAGGCGCCCGGTGCCGGATACCACTGGGGCATGGCCACGTTCCATCCGACCCTGCCCCGCGGGGCCAGGGTCAAGACGGGCATCCTGGGCACACTCGAGGAGGTCCTGCTCGGCCCGGCCCACGAGAACGACGGCAAGCGCAACCTCTTCGGGGCGTTGCGGGTTTCGATGGCCACCTGCGGATACTCCGACGTCAAGGAGTTCCAGAAGGCGGAGGTCATGATCGCTCCGTCACTCCAGACCGAAGGCAAGGGCCTGCAGCGCTCCCAGCGCGTGGGCATGGGATGACACCCACGTTCGACACGGTGCTGGTTCTCGACTTCGGGGCTCAGTACGCCCAGTTGATCGCCCGGAGGGTGCGTGAGGCGCGCGTCCACTCCGAGATCGTCCCCCGCGACATCACCCCGGACCAGATTCGCGCCAAGGCGCCTGTGGGCATCATCCTCTCGGGCGGGCCGGCTTCGGTGTACGCCGACGACGCCTACCGGGTGGACCCGGGCATCTTCGGGCTCGGGATCCCGGTGCTGGGCATCTGTTACGGCCACCAGCTGGTGGCGATGGAGCTGGGTGGCACGGTCGCCAACACCGGCACCGGCGAGTTCGGAAAGACGCCACTCGAGGTGACATCCGGTTCGGTGCTGTTCCGTGACCTACCCGAGAGCCAGGACGTGTGGATGAGCCACCGTGACTCGGTTTCGGTGGTCCCGGAAGGATTCGTGTGTGTGGCCTCCACCCCGTCGGCGCCGGTGGCGGCGATGGAGGACCGGGAGCGGCGCATCTTCGGCGTGCAGTTCCACCCCGAGGTTGCCCACACCCCCCGTGGGATGGAGGTCCTGGAGCGGTTCCTCTTCGACGGGTGCGACGCCCGGCCCACCTGGACACGGCACTCGATCATCGAGGAGCAGGTTGCGGCGATCCGGGGGCAGGTCGGTGACCAGAAAGTCATCTGCGGGTTGTCGGGCGGGGTCGACTCGTCGGTGGCGGCGGCGCTCGTCCACGAGGCGGTCGGAGATCAACTCACGTGCATCTTCGTCGATCACGGCCTGCTCCGACAGGGAGAGGCCGAACAGGTCGAGGCGACGTTCCGGGGGCACTTCCACATCAACCTGGTGCACGTCAAGGCCGAGGACAGGTTCCTCGACCGACTCGCCGGTGTCACCGATCCCGAAGAGAAGCGCAAGATCATCGGGGACACCTTCATCCGGGTGTTCGAGGACGTCGCCAAGGACTTCTCGGATGCCGCCTATCTGGTGCAGGGCACGCTCTATCCCGACGTGATCGAGTCGGGCACCAAGGACGCCGCCAAGATCAAGAGCCACCACAACGTGGGGGGCCTTCCCGACGACATGCAGTTCAGCCTGGTCGAGCCGCTCCGGGACCTCTTCAAGGATGAGGTTCGCGCGGTCGGCGAGGAACTGGGCCTTCCCGAGGACATCGTCTGGCGGCAACCCTTCCCCGGTCCCGGGTTGGCGGTGCGCATCATCGGTGACATCACCCGGGAACGGCTCGACATCCTGCGGCTGGCGGACGCCATCGTCACCGAGGAGATCCGTCGAGCCGGGTTGGAACGTGAGATCTGGCAGGCCTTCGGGGTGCTACCGGCCATCAAGTCGGTCGGCGTCCAGGGAGACGGCAGGACGTATGCGTATCCGCTCATTCTGCGGGCCGTGACCAGCGAGGACGCCATGACCGCCGACTGGGCCCGGCTGCCGTATGACCTCCTGGAGCGCATCTCGAGCCGGGTGATCAACGAGGTCGAAGGCATCAACCGGGTGGCCTACGACATCTCGTCGAAGCCGCCCGCCACCATCGAGTGGGAGTGACACTCAAGTCCCTCGGAAACGTGCCGATATCTGTCGTCCGGAGGCACGATGGACTGGGCTGAGTCGGAAGAACTGATGGGGATCTACTTCACCGAGGTGGATCAGCGCAGCGAGTCCCTGATGGAGGGTGCCGAAGCCCTGATCGGTGGCAGCTGTGACCCGGTGCGTTTCGATGACCTGGTCCGCGACGCCCACACCCTGAAGGGCTCATCCCACATGGTGGGAAAGCCCGAGGTCGGGGACGCCTCCGCCGTTCTGGAACACGCCTGGAAAGCGGTTCGGGACAAAGCCCCCTCCAACATCTCCGAACTGGGAGCCGCCATGCTCGACCTCTCCCGCATGCTGCAATCTGCTGCCCGGGAACCGCACGGTTCCGAAGGCCTCACTGCTTCGGTGGGCGCCCTCGAGTCCGCCCTCGCCGACGACGAAAAGGAGCCTCCGCCGGAGGGCGCTCCCGGCATGGCTGATCTCGCCGCGGAAGCCGCGGAAGCCGCACCGGAGGACGGTCCGGCGTACTCGCGTGCCGAGTCGGACACATCTTCGGTGTCGGACGCATCGGCCGGCCCCGAGGTCGCCACCAGCCGGCCCCTCCAGGGTGATGTGGCGGGAGCCACGTCGGAGTCGGACATCTCGATGGCCGACTTCATGGCTCCTCCCATCACCGGTCCCATCCGCTTTCCGAGCGCCTCGATCTCGCCCGTGAGCGGTGATCAGGTGACGTTGGGCGGGTTGTTGCCGTCGCTCGAAGGCGAACTCGAAGGGTCGGTGATGCGCGTCGACACCGGCGCCTTGTACACCCTCATCAACCGCGTGGTCGAGATAGGCATCGAGATCCAATCGCTCGACGATCTGGCCCTGGTCTCGTTCGGCGGTGATCCCGCTCGGATGCTGGCCGGGTGGCGTGCCCAGATAGCACGGGTCTCCAGCGAGTTGTCGACGCTCAAGGACGACGCGGTGTCGCTCGTCAACCTGCCGCTGTCCGAGGCGATCGAGACCTTCCCTCAGTTCGTTCGGTTCCTGGGTCGCCGGCTCGGCAAGAACGTCCGCCTCGACATCACCGGCTCTGACATCCAAATCGACCGGCAGATCGTCGATCTGCTTCGTGAGCCGCTCCGTCATCTCATCGTGAACGCCGTGGACCACGGGCTGGAGCCTCCCACCGAACGCGCCGCAGCCGGCAAGGCAGCCACCGGTGTCGTCAGGCTCTCGGCCGAGATCGAGGACGACCGTCTCATCCTTGCGGTGGGCGACGACGGGCGAGGGGTCGACTGGGGGGCGGTCCGGCGGCGAGCCGAGGACGACGGCCTTCCGTCCTCCCCGAGTGAGCTGCGCAGCCACCTGCTCAGGGCCGGTTTCACGACCGTGGACGGCGTCACCGACTTCTCCGGAACCGGGGAAGGTCTGGCGCTGCTCGCCGACGCCGTCGACGAGGTCTCCGGAAGTGTCATGATCCACAGCGTCCCCGGGTCGGGGACCACCGTGATGGTGGATCTCCCGGTATCACTGGTGCTGCAGCGAATCGTCACCGTGACAGCTGCCGACCAGGTCTTCGGCCTCTCCGAGGCGGCGGTCATCGACACGGTCACGCCGATAGCTCCGGCCCTCCGCGGCAATGGGGTGACCAACGAGCTCGCCTTCGAGAACGAACGGATCCCGTTCGTGTCGCTGTCCTCCGCCGTCGGCATCATCAGGCCATCGGAGGACACCATCGCCCTGATCCTCTCCACCCGCTCCGGCCTGGTGGCCGTGGGGGTTGGAGAGGTGCTCGGCCAGCGGAGCGTCGCCGTCAAGTCGGTGGGGCCGATCCTCGAAGGGGCCGATCACATCGCCGGAGCCGCCTTCCTCGGGGGTGGGCAGGTGCTGGTGGTGGTCGACCACAACCATCTGGGGGTGACGGCCCGTCGCTCGCCCGAAGCTCCATCCCACCGACCCACGGTCCTGGTGGTGGACGACTCCGCCGGGGTCCGCCAGCTCATCGGAGCGACGCTGCGTGGAAACGGCTTCGATGTGGAGCTTGCCGCCAGTGGCGCCGAGGCGATGGGCCTGCTCGAGAACCGGCGCTACCACGCCTTGGTGGTCGACTACTCGATGCCGGGCTCCAACGGCGCCCAGGTCGTTGCGGCCATTCGTGCCACCGGTGCCACCCTGCCCATCGTGATGGTGTCCGGTGTGGCCGAGCAGGAGGACAAGGCCACAGCCTGGGAGGCTGGAGTGGACGCCTACCTGGACAAGTTCGACCTGCGTCGGGGGGCGCTCACCGAGTCGATCCGCCGGTTGTTGACCGAGCGATCTTCTCGCCATGTCTGACTCGGCTCGAAGAAGGGGTGCCGGCGGCGGCGCCGGTGGGGGCTTCGGAGAGCTCGTGCTCGACGATCGTGCAATGATCGTGGTGGCAGAGACCGTTCGTCCCCGCAGGTTGGCCCCGACATGTCCCTCATCGCGACGCTGATCCCGAACCTGGCCCTTGTCGCCTCGGCGGCGGCCGTCGATCGCGTGGCTCTGATCCTCGGCGTGGTGGGAGCGGCGGCTGGTGGGGTGTCGGCCGTGGTCGCATGGAGACAGCGACTGCGGGCGGCGTTGCTGGCGCAGGAGGCCAAGGCGAAGCTGGCCGAGGCCGACGCCATCAAGAACGACTTCGTGACCATGGTCAGCCACGAGTTCCGGACGCCGCTCGCCTCGATCACCGGGTTCGCCCAACTGCTAGCTGGTTGGAGGGATCTGCCCGACACCGAAGTCGACGAGTTCCTCGGGCTCATCTCGATCGAGTCGATGAAGCTGGGCAACCTGGTCGAGGACGTGCTGGTGATCCCGCGCCTCGAGGCGGGCCGGCTCAAACTGGACCAGCGGGTGTTCGACCTGTCGGCCGTCGTCCACGAGGTATCGGCCCTGGTGCTGCCCACCGCCGGCGGCAAGGAGGTTTCGATCTCCATCCCCGGTGGCATCACCGCCTGGGGGGATCAACGCCGCATCGAGCAGGTGATCCGGAACCTGCTCGAGAACGCCAAGCGCTACGGCGGCGACCAGGTGTTGGTGGAAGGTTTCACGCTGGGTGACCATTTCGTGGTTGTGGTCTCCGACAACGGACGCGGCGTTCCGTCCGAGGCCGTCGATGTGATCTTCGAGCACTTCGAACAGGTCTCGAAAGGTGACGCCCGCCTGTCACAGGGCATCGGTCTCGGCCTCCCCATCGCCCGCCGCCTCGCCCGCGCCATGGGCGGCGACGTCTGGTACGAGAAACGCTTCCCCACCGGAAGCCGGTTCTGCCTGTCCATCACCCAGACCCAGGAGAGCGCCCAGCGCGTCGTCGACGAACGCGAGCGCCAGGCGGCTGAAACGATCTGAGTTCGAGCAGAACGCAGAACGCAGAACGCAGAACGCCCAGAGTGGCGGTGCGCTGTCGTCGGGTGGCGGAACGTAGGTGTCGCCTCGTCAGTTGGGTCGGAGGGCCGTTCCAACTCCCACGTCGACGCTCGGGCGATGGCTTCAGCGTTCTGCGTTCGGCGTTCTGCGTTCGGCTGATTCTGAATCACACCCCTGTCGTTCCCCTCGCAGCCACGAGCTACGATCTTGCGGGTGCAGGCGCAGTGGTTCATCGATGACGTTCCCACCGATTCCTCGTTGTTCGACGAGCTGAATCCCCTGCAGCGGGAGGCGGTTGCCGCCACCGAGGGGCCGCTGCTGGTGGTGGCGGGGGCGGGGTCGGGCAAGACCCGGGTGCTCACCTACCGCATCGCCCATCTGATCAGGGATCTGAAGGTCCCGCCGTCGGGGATCCTCGCCATCACCTTCACCAACAAGGCCGCCGCCGAGATGCGGGAACGGGTGGGGGCCCTGGTGGGGGGAGCGGTCAAGGCGATGTGGGTCTCGACGTTCCATTCGGCGTGTGTGCGCATCCTGCGAAGGGAGGCTCATCGGCTGGGGTACAGGAGCGGCTTCTCGATCTACGACGAGCAGGATTCGCTGCGGCTGGTGACCCAGTGCATCAAGGATCTCGACATCGATTCCAAGCGGCTGCCGCCCCGCAACGTGCGGGCGGCCATCTCCAACGCCAAGAACGAGTTGATCGACTACCAGGCGTTCGCCTCGTCTGATGACGGGTTCTACCACGAGCAGGTTTCCGACGTGTACCGGCTCTACCAGCAGCGTCTGCTCGCCGCTTCCGCCATGGACTTCGACGATCTGCTCATGGTCACGGTCGAGTTGTTCGGAGCTTTCCCCGAGGTGCTGGCCGAGTACGGGAACCGGTTCCGTTACGTGATGGTCGACGAGTACCAGGACACCAACAAGGCCCAGTACACCCTGGTGCGCCAGATCACCGACACCCATCGCAACCTGTGTGTGGTGGGCGACTCCGACCAGTCGATCTACCGCTGGCGCGGAGCCGACGTCCGCAACATCCTCGACTTCGAGAAGGACTACCCCGACGCCCGGGTGGTCGTTCTCGAGCAGAACTACCGCTCCACATCCACCATCCTCGACGCCGCCAACGCCGTGATCGCCAACAACCCCCGACCCCAGCCCAAGCGGCTGTGGAGCGACAAGGGCGAGGGTTCGAAGATCGTCCGCTTCGAAGGCGAGGACGAGCACGATGAGGCCGGCTTCGTCGCCGACAAGGTCGAGGTACTGCTCGACGAAGGCTTCAACCCAGCCGACATCGCCGTCTTCTACCGGACCAACGCCCAGTCCCGGGTGGTCGAGGATGTTCTGGTCCGTCGGGGCATCGCCTACAAGGTGGTCGGCAGCGTCCGGTTCTACGAGCGCAAGGAGATCAAGGACGCCATCGCCTATCTCAAGGCGATCGTGAACCCGGACGACCAGGTGGCGTTGAAGCGGGTGATCAACGAGCCCAAACGGGGGATCGGCGATACGACCGTGGGTCATGTCGACCGTTTCGCCGAGTCCAACAAGCTCGGCTTCACCGATGCCCTGCGCAGGGCATCAGAGGTCGGGGCCCTCAATTCGGGGGCCGTGCGGCGCATCGTGGAGTTCTGCGCGGTGCTCGACACCATCACCGCCGCCGCCGAGCAGAGCGTTGGTGAGGCGGTGCGGTCGGTGATCGAGGACACCGGCTACGTGGCAGCGCTCGAGGCGGAGCGCACCATCGAGGCGTTGGGTCGGGCCGAGAACCTCCGTGAACTCGCATCGGTGGCGGTCGAGTTCGAGGCACAGAACGAGGGTTCCGTGATCGACGGTGACCCCTGGGAGACGATTCCTCCAATGCGCCGTCTCAGCGTCTTCCTGGAGCAGGCCGCACTGGTGAGCGATTCCGACGACATCGACGAGGGGGCGGGTGCGGTCACGCTGATGACCCTCCACACCGCCAAGGGCCTGGAGTATCCGGCGGTGTTCGTGGTGGGGATGGAGGACGGGATCTTCCCTCACATGCGCAGCCTGGGCGACGCCGCCGAGATGGAGGAGGAACGCCGCCTTGCCTACGTGGGGATCACCCGGGCCCAGCAGCGCCTGTTCCTGACATCGGCCGCCAGTCGGACGCTGTGGGGTGCCACCAACTACAACCCTGCCAGCCGCTTCCTCAAGGAGATTCCGGCGCACCTGGTGGAGGGGTCGATCAAGCGGACCCGTCAGGTGAGTTCGGAGCGCTTCACCGGGCCCGAGCACACTGTCGATGCTTCCGAGATCGGCCCGGGCGACCGGGTCCGACACGACAAGTGGGGCATGGGCACGGTGCGCGAGGTGATCGGTAGCGGCGACAAGGCTCAGGCGGTGGTCAACTTCGAGCGCGAGGGGAAGAAGACACTGCTGCTCGCCTGGGCTCCACTCACCCGAGCCTGATCGGTCGGTTTCGTCAACGAACCATCAAGACCTGTTCAACGTCCCGTGCCCGTGCATTCGTCACATTGCATATGCCGGGTCGGCGAGGCACGATGTTGCTCGTGGCCATTGGCGAACACTTTCCGGAAGTCCTCGACGCCGCCCGCCTGGGCGCTGAGTGGGCGTGGACCGAGCTGTGGGCCGACCTTGCCGGACCGGTGACCGGATACATGCGTTCGAAAGGTGTCCGTGAGCCCGAGGACGCCACCGCCGAGGTCTTCACCCAGATCGCCAAGTCACTCGAGTCGTTCCAGGGATCCGAGGAGCGGTTCCGGTCGTGGGTCTTCACCATCGCCCACAGCCGATTGATCGATCAGCATCGCTGGTACGCCCGCCGCCGCACCGAAGCGCTCCCACCCGGACTCGACCGGCTGGATCCTCTGTCCGATCCCGCTGTTGTGTACGAGGCCAACGACTCGCAGGCTCGCGCTCTGGCCATGCTTTCCTCGTTGACTCCCGACCAGGCGGAGGTGGTGGCACTCCGGGTGCTGGGCGATCTCAGCCTCGAACAGGTAGCCAGCATCACGGGGCGCAAGGTCAATGCGGTGAAACAGCTGCAGCATCGGGCGTTCGAGTCGCTCCGTCGGAGTCTCTCCGATGAGACCGTAACCCCGTGAGCGACCCCGACGTTCACGGCAGTGAGATGAACGACGATGCAGACGACTTCGAGGCCTCCCTCAGGGGCGTGGCCGGGGAGGGTGACGAGGTCGTGGAGACCATCCGGTCCCTCGCCGAGCCGCCGCCACCTGAGCAGTCCGCCGTTGTCATCGCTGCTCTCGCCGAGATTGCACGTACCACAGCCGAGTCCGGTGTCTGGGCTGACACCGCCGGTTCCCCTGAACCACGGAGGAAAGCCATGTTGAAGACGCTGTTGTCGGGCGTACTCGCCAAAGTCCTGGTGGCCTCGTCGGTCGCCATCGCCGCGGTCGGTGGCGTGGCCGCCACGGGCAACCTGCCCGGTCCGGTGCAGGATGGTGTTGCCTACATCGTCCAGCCGATCGGCCTCGATGTGCCGTCATCAGATGACTCCACCACCACATCCCTCGATGTGACCTCGAGCTCGTCCGGCTCTTCCACTGCCGACTCACCCTCAACGTCCTCGAGCATCGCAACCTCGTCGACCTCGTCCACTTCCAACACCTCCTCCACCGCGGGCGGGAGCGGCAGTTCGGTCACCTCCACCACGATCGACGATGACGGCGATGGCGATGGCGATGATGGTGACGACGACGACAGCCGCGGTTCGGTCACCTCCACCACGATCGATGACGATGACGATGCCGATGACAGCGGGTCGAGCTCCAGCTCCGTCACCTCCACCACCATGGACGACGATGACGATGATGATGATGACGATGATGACGATGATGACGATGCCGACGACGACGACAAAGATGCCGACGACGATGACGATGGCGACGACAAAGATGACGAAGATTGACCCCACCCCGTGATCACGATGAAGGCCCCGGCAACGCCGGGGCCTTCATCGTTGGAGCCAGCTACCAGCTACCAGCCAGAATGGGCCTCGTAGCTCGTAGCTCGTAGCTGCCTACTTCAGTTTCTCCCGCTTCCCTTCGATGTCCGCCAGTGACGCCCGCCAGGCGTCGATGAACTTCGAGACGCCTTCCGTTTCGAGTTGGGTGAACACGTCATCCATATCGACACCGGCGTTGGCGATGGCGCGCATCATGACGCGGGCGGTGGCGGTCTCTTCGGGTCCCACGATGGGAGGCGTCGCCGGTCCGTCCTGCTGGTAGGCGTCGACGGTCTCGAGAGGCATCGTGTTCACGGTGTGCGGCGCCACGAGCGTGTCGACGTACAGCGTGGTGCGGTACTCGGGGTTCTTGGTGCTGGTGCTGGCCCACAACGGTCGCTGGACCCGAGCGCCCTTGGCGGCGAGCGTTTCCCACTGTGGACCGCGGAACCTCTGGAGGAACTCGTCGTAGGCGACCCGGGCGTTGGCGACTGCCGCCGCGCCCCGCAGGTCATGGGCGCCGACGGCGTCGAGTCGCTTGTCGACCTCGGAGTCGACCCGCGACACGAAGAACGAAGCCACCGAGGCCACCTTCGAGACGTCACCTCCGGCGCTGTGAAGGGCCTCGAGACCGTCGATGTAGGCGTCCATCACCTCGAGGTAACGCTCGATCGAGAAGATGAGCGTGACGTTGATCGAGACGCCTTCGGCGATGAGGGCCCGTACGGCGGGTACACCGGCGAGGGTCGCCGGTACCTTCACGAGCAGGTTCGGGCGGTCGATGCGCTTCACCCACTCGCGCGCCTCGGCGACGGTCGCCTCGGTCTCGTGGGCCAGTTCCGGATCGACCTCGACCGACACGTGGCCGTCGCGACCATCGGTTCGTTCCCACACCGGGCGCATCACGTCGCAGGCCCGGGCGATGTCACTCGTCATGAGAGCGGCCACGATCTCCTTGGAGTCCGCTCCCCGGGTCGCCAGCTCCTGCATCTGGTCGTCGTAGGCCGAGCCCGAGGCGATGGCGGCGGCGAAGATGCTGGGATTCGAGGTGACGCCGGTAATGGCATCGTCTGCGATCCGCCGCTCCAGTTCACCGGCATCGAGCATCGAGCGGGAGATCTGGTCGGACCAGACACTCTGGCCTGCGAGGTTCACGGCGTGCAATGGGGACAGTGTCATGGTGCTCCTGGTGTGATCTGACCAAGTTACCCATTGTGGGCGCGCGTGCAGATGTTCGTGGCGCGGAGCTTGGCAGGTGGCAGGGCGGGTAACCTCTCTTCTCGTGCCACGACGCATCCTGATCGCCAAGCCGGGCCTCGACGGCCACGACCGAGGCGCCAAGGTGATCGCCCGCGCCCTCAGGGACGCCGGGCACGAGGTCGTCTACTCGGGACTGCATCAGACACCGGACCAGATCGTCGAGACCGCCATCCAGGAGGACGTCGACGCCATCGGTTTGTCTTCGCTTTCGGGGGCGCACATGGCGTTGTTCCCCCGGGTGGTTGCATTGCTTGCCGAGCGGGATGCATCCGACATCGTGGTGTTCGGCGGCGGGGTCATTCCCGACGCCGATGTCGAATCGCTTCAGGAGTACGGTTTGGCGGCCGTATTCACACCAGGTACACCCCTCTCAGAGATCACCGCCTGGGTCGGCCAGGCAATTCCCGAACGTTGAGGAGCTCATGAAGATCCACGAGTACCAGGCCAAGCAGCTCATGAAGGCCCGTGGTATCCCGGTCCCCGAGGGCCGCGTGGCCACCTCCGTCGACGAGGCGGTGGCGGCGGTGTCGGCGCTGGTCGAGTCGACCGGCAATCCGGTGGTGGTGGTGAAATCCCAGATCCACGCCGGCGGGCGCGGCAAAGGTCGGTTCATCGAGCACCCCGGCACCGGCGGCGTCAGCGTCGTCACCCAGGGCATTTCCGGGGGTGTCGCCGCCGCCGAGGCCAGGGTGGCCGAGCTGGCCGGCCAGATGCTCGGCTCGACACTCCTCACCATCCAGACCGGTGACGAGGGCAAGCAGGTCAACACGCTCTACATCGAGCAGGGCATCGACATCGACCGCGAGCTGTACCTCTCGATCCTGTTGGACCGGGCCGTCAGTCGCAACATCGTGATGGCATCCACCGAGGGTGGCATGGAGATCGAGAAGGTCGCCGAGGAGACCCCCGAGAAGATCCTGCGCGAAGAGATCGATCCTGCCATCGGTTTGGCCGACTTCCAGGCGAACCGGTTGGCGCTGGGTCTCGGCATCACCGGTGATGCCGCCAAGAACTTCGTCTCGTTCGTGAAGGCGTTGGCCGACGCCGCCATGGAGCTCGACACCGACCTGGTCGAGATCAATCCGATGGTCATCACCAAGCAGGGTGCCGTGATGGCGCTCGATGGGAAGGTGGCGTTCGACGACAACGCCATCTACCGCCATCCCGAGGTCGCCGCCATGCGTGACGAGACCGAGGAGGATCCCGCCGAGCTGGCAGCCAAGGCCGCCGGCCTGTCGTATATCAAGCTCGACGGCACCATCGGGTGTCTCGTCAACGGTGCCGGGCTGGCGATGGCCACCATGGACACCATCAAGCATGTGGGCGGCGAACCTGCGAACTTCCTTGACGTCGGCGGCGGTGCCACCGCCGACCAGGTGACGACGGCGTTCGGGATCATCACCTCCGACCCCAACGTCAAGGGCATCTTCGTGAACATCTTCGGCGGCATCATGCGCTGTGACACGATCGCCACCGGCATCGTCGAGGCGATCGGACGGGTCGGCCTGTCCGTGCCGCTGGTGGTGCGCCTGGAGGGGACCAACGTCGAGCTCGGCAAGCAGATCCTCCGTGACTCGGGACTGGACGTGGTGGCGGCCGAGGACATGAAGGACGGCGCCCAGAAGATCGTGGAGTTGACCAAGTGAGCATCCTGATCGACAGGAATACCTTGGTCCTGGTGCAGGGCCTCGGGAAGACCGGCCAGTTCCACACCGACAAGGCGCTCGCCTACGGCACCCAGATGGTGGGAGCGGTTCACCCCTCCAAGGCGGGCCAGACCCAGGTCTTCGAAGGCGAGACCGACCACAGCGGTGTGCAGGGCCGCCCCGACACCTACCGGGCCGAGCTCCCCATCTTCGCCACGGTGCAGGAAGCGGTCGCCGAAACCGGAGCCGACGTGTCGGTGGTCTACGTGCCACCGCCCGGGGCGGCCGACGCCATCATGGAGGCGGCCGAGGCCGGCATCCGCCTGGTGATCTGTATCACCGAGGGAACGCCGGTGGGCGACATGGTGCGTGCCAAGCGCTATCTGGCCGGCAAGCAGACCCGCCTGGTCGGCCCCAACTGCCCGGGCGTCATCACGCCGGGTGAGTGCAAGATCGGGATCATGCCCGGCTACATTCACCAGCCGGGCAAGATCGGCGTGGTCTCCCGCTCCGGCACCCTCACCTACGAGGCGGTGTTTCAGCTCACCAGGTTGGGTCTCGGGCAGACCACCGCAGTCGGTATCGGCGGCGACCCGGTGAACGGGACCAACTTCGTCGACTGTCTCGAGATGTTCAACGCCGACCCCAACACCGAAGGCGTGATCATGATCGGCGAGATCGGTGGCACGGCCGAGGAAGAGGCCGCCGAGTACGTCAAGGCCCACATGACCAAGCCGGTGGCCGGATTCATCGCCGGCACGAGTGCGCCTCCTGGGAAGCGGATGGGCCATGCCGGCGCCATCATCTCCGGGGGCAAGGGCACCGCCGCCGCCAAGATCGAGGCGATGAAAGAGGCCGGGATCGTCGTTGCGTCGACCCCGACCGACATGGGTACGGCGATGGTGGAGGCGTTGGGATAGCTTCGAGCTTCGCTTCCTGTCCCGTTGATCGGTCCAAGGAGGCGAAGCTCGGTCGCGTCCGGCGGTGCACCGCTTTTCCTCGTCCCGTACACTCGATGGCATGGGCTGGACTATCACAATCGTCATCGGCGTACTCGTCGTGCTGTTCGTGCTGCTGTACAACGGGTTGGTGCAGGCCCGTAACCGGGTGGACAACTCGTGGGGCCAGGTCGATGTGCAACTCAACCGTCGTTATGACCTGATCCCAAATCTGGTGGAGACGGTCAAGGGGTATGCGACCCACGAGCAGGCCACCTTCGAGAAGGTGGTGGCAGCCCGCAACGCCGCCGTCGCCGCTGGGAACCCGGCCGAGCAGGCCGCCGCCGACAACATGCTGACCGGGATGCTGCGACAGGTGTTCGCACTGGCCGAGGCCTATCCCGATCTCAAGGCGAACCAGAACTTCCAGGCGCTGCAGGGCGAGTTGTCCGAAACCGAGAACAAGATCGCCGTGGCCCGGCAGATCTACAACGACACGGTGCTCTCCTACAACAACAAGGTGCAGACCATCCCTTCCAGCCTGGTGGCGGCGATGACCGGGTTCACCACCCGGCAGTTCTTCGATGCGCCGGGCGGAGCCGACCAGGCGCCTTCCGTCCAGTTCTGATGAGGCGACTGCCCGCCCTGGTGGCGGCGGCCGCGGTGGCCGCGTTGGTCGTCCTGCCGGCCATGCCGGCGTTGCCGAAGTCGTTCACCCTGCCCGAGGCGGATGTCCGGATCGACGTGCAGGCGGATGGATCGCTGGTGGTCACCGAGCAGATCAACTACGCCTTCGACGGCGACTTCACAGGCGGATACCGGGAGATCCCGCTTCGGGCCGGTGAGGCGATCACCGACGTCACGGTGTCCGAAGGCGAAACCCGCTATCAGCCGGGCGCCTGCGCCGAGCTGGGGTGCTCGTCGCCCGCCGGAACATTCGGCATCAGGGACATCGGCGACCGGGTGCGGGTGGTGTGGCACTACGCCGCCTCCTTCGAGCAACGGACCTTCACGCTGCGGTACCGGGCCACCGGAGTGGCGAAGGCCTACGACGACGTGGTTGACGTGAACTGGAAGGTGTGGGGCGACGAGTGGACGTCGGACCTGTCCTCGCTCGCTGCCTCGATGTCTCTCCCCGACCAGGTACCGGTCGGTGAGGTGCGGGTGTGGGGCCACCCAGCCTCGGTCCGAGGCGAGGTGACGCTGGGCCCCGACGACGTGACCCCCCGCTTGGCCGCCCGTTCGGTGCCGGCCGGACAGTTCGTGGAGATGCGAGTCGCGTTTCCCCGTTCGGCGCTGACGTCCACCTCCGGGGCCTCGGTGGTGGAGGGCTCGGGTCTCCAGGAGATCCTCGAGGAGGAGAGCCGCGAGGTCGAGCGGGGAGAACGTGTCGACGCTCTGCTCCGTCGACTGCTGGTGATCGCCCCGATCCTGGCGGTCCTCCCGGCCGCCCTCACCGGCCTCGTCATCTACATCCTCTTCGGTCGGGAACCGCGTATCGACTACGACCGGGACTACGAACAGGAGCCACCGTCGGAGTTGACCCCGGCCCAGGTGGCCGCCCTGTTGTCCCAGGGCAAGGTGGAGCCCGAGGCGTTCACCGCCACCCTGTTCGATCTCATCCGAAAAGGGGCCGTGTCCGCCCGGGTAGCCCAGGTCGAACGCTCCACCTGGATGGGGCTACGAACCGAGACCATCTCGGACCTGGAGCTCTCGATGGGCCAGGAGACCAGTGGCCTGTCGGACCATGAGCAGCGGGTGGTGACGGTGATGCGCCGTGCCATCGACGAAGGACCCATCCCGCTCCATGAGCTGCGGGACAAGATCCGGGAGGACGCTTCCTCCAACGCCGACACCTACAAGTCCTTCGTCTCCGAGACCGTGGAAGCGCTCGAACGAGATCGCCTGCTGCTTCGCGACGGTCGAAAGTGGATCGGGATCGCCCTGGCCGTGTGGGTGCTGGCCGGGATCGGAGCGGTGGTCCTCATCAGCAGGGTGGTGAGCGACCTCCAGGTGCTGGCGGTGCTGGTGCCGGTGCTGTTGGGGGTCGGCCTGGTCAACACCATCATCCTGGTGGTGGTCGCCGCCTCACGACGACTGCTCGCCCGCCGATCGAAGGCCGGAGCGTTGGAGGCCGCCCGTTGGAAGGCGTTCCGCAGCTACCTGCGCGACTTCAGCCGCCTCGAGGAGGCGCCGGTCATCTCACTGGCGCTGTGGGACCGGTTCCTCGTGTACGGCATAGCCCTCGGCGTCGCCGAGGAAGTGCTGGAGGCCGCCCGCCTGCGGGCGCCGGTGGAACTCGAGACCGCCTCGAGCATCTACTGGTACGGCGGGCACGGACTCACGGGCGGAGGCACCGAGAACGCCTTCGCCGGCCTCAACTCGTCACTGTCGGGCGCTTTCAACCCGCCCGCCTCTGCATCGGGCGGAGGCGGTGGGTTCTCGGGCGGCGGCGGTGGAGGCGGCGGTGGAGGTGGAGGCGGGGCCTGGTAGCAAGCCCCATTAGCTCCTGGTCTTCACCAACAGCCAGCAGCCAGCAGCTATTGGAATCTCACCTTGTCGGCCGCCGCATAGCCAATGACCGCTTCGTCGGCCTTGCACACCGCACGGAGGCTTTCGACAACGTCTCCGACTCGGTTTCCCGGGATGGCGCAGGTGAGCTCGTCGTCGCCCATGCCGATGCGCTCACGTGACAGGGCGCAGCCCATGGACACGGCGACCGATCCTGCTGCGGCCCGGGGGATGATCTGGCACTGCGGCTTGCCGCTGAACTCGACCGTGACGGCGTCGCCCAGCTCCATCATCTGTTTGGGCGTGACCCGCAGCATCACCACGTCGGGGGTGTGGGCTGCCTCGGCGAGCGGACCGTACTCGATGCTCTGTGGGCTGTGATCGAGGGCGGCGACACCACCGAAGGCTTCCATCGTCACCCAGCCCACTTCGAGCAGCGTGCCGACGTCGGACTTGTCGAGGATGTCCCCCGCCTGAGCCAGGCCATGGGTGAAGCGGCCCACCGAACAGTTGCCGTGGTCGGCCGGCACGGTCGAGAAGGTCGACTCGTGGCCGTACGCCCAGAACACGCACGAGGCCGGCGCCCGGCCTGAGCGTCCGTCGGGGGTGGGCTCGGACATGGGGTGGTCGAAGGCGGGCGCCTCGCCGGCGCCGTCGCGGAAGGTGATGGCAACGGGGGCGTGCGCCAACCCGAGCAGGCCGACGAGTTCGGTGTGGAGTGCGGCGTTTGACATGGGGGGACCGTACACGAGATCGGGCACATGTCGCCGATCCGGGACCCGAAGATCGTGGCGGAGGTCCCGACAAAACCATCGGAGGTCCCTACCGGAGAGCCTGCGTCACACGGCAAAACTGTGGCAACGAGGAAGGCCATACGAGGAGGCCAACGTGGTGTCGAGGAACCCGCTCCCTGGGTCCGACGAGGAACGGTCGGCATTCGCCCTGCTTCAGCAGTCGTTCGCCCCCATGTTCCGCCGCCTGTTCGCAGACGACTCGCTCGAGCGAACGGTGGTGGTGGTCCCCAGTCTCAGCCTGTCGGAACCCGAGCTCGCCAAACTGGCGGGTGTCCTCCATTACGAGGAACGCATGTTGTGTCTCCTCCTTCTGCTGCGAATGCCCCGCACCCGGGTGGTGTACGTCACCAGCATGCCGTTGGCCCCGGCCGTGGTGGACTATCACCTCGATCTGATGCCGGAGGTTCCCGACGCTGCCGAGCGGCTCCTCATGGTCAGTCTCGACGATCCTTCGCTTCGTTCCCTGTCGGCCAAGCTGCTCGACCGCCCCGAAGTGCTCACCGTGATCAGGTCTGCGGTCCAGGATCCCGCCTCGGCCCACCTGACGTGTTTCGCCGCCACGTCGGCGGAGCGGACCCTGGCGGTGTCACTCGGGATCCCGATGTACGCCGCCGATCCCGACCTGTGGCACTTGGGAACCAAGAGCGAGGGCCGTCGGGTGTTCCGGCAGGCGCAAGTGCCGGTTCCCGAGGGTGTCGAGGATCTCCACGAAGTGACCGACCTGGTGGCGGGGCTGTCCGAGTTGAGCAGGCACCGGGTGCGGCGGGCCGTGGTCAAGCTCAACGAAGGGTTCTCGGGCGAGGGCAATGCGGTGATCGACCTCTCCGGTTCGGATCGCACCGACCCGATGATCTGGCTGGGCGAGCACCTCCCCTCGAAGCTGGAATTCGAGGCGACATCGGAGACGTGGGATTCGTACCGCACCAAGCTGGCGTTCATGGGAGGCATCGTCGAGGCGTTCCTCGAAGGTGAAGAGGTCACCTCGCCGTCGGTGCAATGCCGGGTGGAGCCGACCGGTCTTGTCAGCATCGTCTCGACCCACGATCAGGTGCTGGGAGGCCCCCACAACCAGGTGTTCCTGGGTTGCCGGTTCCCGGCCGATCCCGCCTACCGCCGCCGGATCACAGAGGCCGCCACCCGGGTCGCCGACGTGTTGGCACGGCGCGGGGTGATCGGACGGTTCGGGGTGGACTTCCTGGCGGTCCGGTCCGGCGCCGACTGGGGCGTGTACGGCCTCGAGATCAACCTGCGCAAGGGTGGCACCACCCTTCCCTTCCTGATGCTCGACTACCTGACACGCGGGCGCTACGACCCCGAGTTCGGCGAGTACCGGGTGGGTGAGGGCGAGCCCCGGGTCTATCACGCCTCCGACAACGTCCAGAACCCGTTGTACCTGGGCATGAACGCGTCCGACGCCCGGCTGGCGATAGGCCCCCTGGCATTCCACCCTGAGCTGCGGACCGGTGTGGTGATGCACCTGCTCGGTGCCCTCCCTGACTACGGCAAACTCGGCCTCACCGCCATCGCAGAACACGGAGAGGCCGCCGCAGACCTGTTCCGCCAAGCGGTGGAACGTCTCGACGTGTTCGCCACGATGCGCTCCGGGGCGGTGGCTGCGTACGGATGACCGACCGCTGGTGGGGTCCCTCCGTCGCGTGGCTGAGGGCGCCTCCCGGAGCGCGTGGTAGGTGGTCGCGCGGGCTTTCGACCCCCCCT
>JBHJOH010000083.1:0-4547 GCA_050329955.1 Acidimicrobiia bacterium
CCGTCGACCGAACCCCCCGGCCTGTGGGGCGGGTTGGCCGAATGGCTCTACCTCGACCCCCACGCCCGCCTTCACCCGATCTCCGATGACATCCCGGCGGTTGTAGCCACCTTCGCCCATCCGCTCGCCCACGGGCGCACCTGGGCGGTTGAGCTGCCGCTGCTGGTTCCCGGCGAGAGCGTCCTGGTGTTGGGACCCGGTCCGCGCGGGCTGGCCTGCCTGCTGGCCGCCCAGGCCGCCGGCGCCGGCTGGGTGGGAATCAGCGGTCTCGACGTCGACTCCGACCGCCTCGACCTGGCCCGGCGAATCGGAGCCGATCTCGCCATCGACGTCAGCTCGGAGGATCTGGGCGTGGCGATCGCCAACAGCCTCGGCAAACGTCCCGACGTCGTGATCGACGTGACGTCGAACGACCCCGAGGCCATCTACACCGCCCTCGATCTGGTCCGATCGGGTGGCCGGGTGGTGCTGGCGTCCACCAAAGGGAACCGGCCGCTCCCCCAGTTCTTCTCCGACGTGATCGTGGCCAAGCAGCTGGTGGTGCAGGGAGCACTCGGAGCCTCCACCTCGGCCTACAAGTGGGCGGCCGCCCAGCTCGAGTCCGATCCCCGCATCGACGACATGGTGAGCCACCAGTTCCCCCTCCCCGAGGCCAACCGGGCGATCCAGGCGACAGCCGGGCTGCTCGGCCACGACGAACTCATTTCCGTCGCCGTGACGTTCTGAGCCCTTGAGCGGGACGGACGCTCCCACCCGATCCGCCACCAGCGCCTGGGTGGTCTACGACCTTGCGAACACCATCTTCGCCCTGGGCGTGGTCGGCCTGTACTTCCCGGATTGGATGACCGAGAACGGGATCGCTGACTCCCGACTGGCGACCATCCAGGCGCTGGCGGGAGTGATCGTGATCCTCGGTGCCCCCTGGGTGGGCGCCCGTGCGGATCATCTGCGTCGTAGGATGCCGATGCTGATCGGCACCACCCTGGTCGCCATTGCCGCTACCAGCTTCCTGGCGGTGAGTCCGTTGTGGGTGACATTCACCGCCCTGGCGGTGGCGCTGGTGGCCGTCAACCTGGGATCGGTGGTCTACGACGCCATGTTGCCGCTGGTGAGCACCGAGAGCACCCGGGGAAGGGTGTCGGGGTTGGGTGTGGGAGTGGGCTACTTCGGATCCTTCATCGGCCTCGGGATCGGATTGGTCACCCTCGACGTGCTGGAGTGGAGCCACACCGCCACCTTCCGGGTGTTGGCGGTGGCGTTCCTGTTGTTCGCCATCCCCACCTTCCTCTACGTTCGGGAACCCCGCCTGGACCCCCGACCCGGCCCGGCCCCTCGCACGGTCACCATCGCCGCCGACCTGGTGCGGAGCTGGAAGCGGGCCCGCAGCCATCCCGACGTGTTCCGGTTCCTCATGGCGCGCTTCCTCTACACCGACGCCATCAACACCCTCATCGGAGGGTTCCTCACCATCTTCGTCATCGAGGAGCTGGGCCTCGACCGTGATGGCTCCAGAAACCTGTTGGCGGTTGCCATCGTGGGCGCCATCTTCGGCGGCATCGGCGGTGGGATAATGGTCGAGCGGTTCGGACCGCGGCGGGTACTTCGAACCGTGCTGGTGATGTGGGTATTGGCGATCGGCTTCGGTATCTCGGCCGCCATCACCGGCGTCACCGATCTGGCCTGGGCGATCGGGCCGCTCGGAGGCTTCGCCCTGGGAGGGACCTGGGCGGCCGACCGGGTGGTCATGACCCGCGTCTCACCGCCTGCCCATCTCGGGGAGTTCTATGGTCTCTACGCCACCGTTGGCCGCTTCGCCACTGTGGTCGGACCGCTCATCTGGGCGTTCATCGTCGACGTGCTCGGGTGGGGCCGGACGACCGCCATGGGAGTTCTGGCGCTGTTCATCGTGGCCGGGTGGTGGGTGGTCGGGTCGGTGGACGACTCCCGACGGGAGTGGAGCCCCGACCTGCGATGACGCACGGGCTGCGATCAGTCGGCCGATCAACCCACCTCGAAGCCGCGGTCTCCCCTGCCGGCGTTCTTCATCCGTTCCTCCACCGCGTACGGGATCGGCAGGTCCCGCAGCTCCCGTTCGTGGGTGACGAGTCGCCGACCGATCTCGGCGAACCAGGTCTCGTTGGGCACCCGCCATGGCCAGCGCCGGAGACCGACCCGGGCGCCGAGGATCGCACCGGCGAGCACGCCCGCATCCGGCCCGCCGTTGACTGCGGCGTCCTCGATGGTGAGCACCGGATCACGCCGGGTGTCGGCTGAGACCACGATCGAAGCCACCGCCGGGCGGAGTCCCTCGTGGATGTCGGACATGGCCGACGCCACCTCCCCGTAGGGCTTGCCCACCAACGCCCGGAGCGACCCGATCGCCCTGGGCAGCTGCGTGGCCCGTTCGAACCCGGCAAACCGGTACCGCTCGGCCTCCATCACCTCGAGCGCCCGTTCGGCGGTTTCACGGGCAGCCAGCACCAGGTCCCAACCGGACATGACGAGCGTCGAGGCGGCAACAGCCCCTGCTGCCGCCGCCGACACCAGCACCGTCGAGGCGTCGACCGACTCCATCCGGGCCAACTCGACCGCCGAATGGACCAGGGTGGCGGCGTCGTGACGGAACCACACCCCCAGCGGCACCACCCGGGTGGCCGGCTCGGAGGTGGGGACACCACTGGCGGCGGGGGCTCCCGCCTCGGCCGAGGCCAACCAGTCGACGAACTGGACACTTCCCCGGGTATACACCCCTGACGTGGCCCGGCCCAGCTCGAGCAGGTCGCGTTGGAGGACCTCGGTATCGATCCCGTCGTGGGCCATGAGGTGATAGGCGACGACCGTGGCCGCCTGGGTTCGGGCCGAGTACCCGAGATGACCGGCGGCGACGTCGCCGGCGGCGGCGGCCAGAGGTGCGCCGGCACCCTCGTCCACCAGCAGCGACTGCAACGCCGACGAAGGACGCGGATCGCCCGGTGGCTGTGCGGAGTCGGTGTCCGGCGTCATTCTCCGAAACGGTAGCCTCCTTCGGATGCGGACCGCGCTCCTCGTCGCCAACCCGGCGTCGTCCGGTTTCTCCAGGCCTCTGCACCGCAAGGTGGCGGCGCGCCTCGCCCGTACCCACGACGTGGTCGAGGCATGGCCCAGTTCCGCCGACCACGCCCGGGAGATCACGGGCAAAGCCGTCGCCGACGGCGTCGAGATGGTGATCGCCATGGGCGGCGACGGCATCATCCACCACGTGGCGCAAGCGATGGTCGGCTCCGACACCGTGCTCGGGATCGTCCCATCGGGGACCGCCAACGTTCTGGCCCGCCAGCTCGGCATCCCCGTGCGCGCCCCCGGAGCGGCGAAGGTGCTGGCCCAGCCCCACGACGTCGCCAAGATCCCGGTGCTCGAGGTCACCGGCACCGGTCCCCACGGGGCGATCCACCGGTATGCGGTGTTCTCGTTCGGGGTGGGCGCCGACGCCGACATCGTCCAGGCGGCCGAGGCGGAACCGCACCGCAAGCGTGACCTCGGCCCCCTCCACTACGCCGCGGTGGCGGTGTCGATGGTCAGAAAGGACATCGGCCGACGCAGCGCCGAGCTCCGGATCGACGCCGGCCCACACTCCACCCTCGGCATCGGCGCCATGGCCCAGTTCCGCCAGTCCTACACCTACTTCGGACCGGCCCCGATGCGACTCTCCCCCACCGAACCCAATCCGGTGACGCTGCTGGTCGTCGAGCAGCTCCGGGCCCGACGGGTCATCGCCATGATTCGGGCGACCGTCGGGAAACGGGGCTTGGAGACGCTGCGGGGGTTCGAGGTGTGGCCCGACGTAACCGAGTTCACCGTGTCATCGGGGGGCTCCACCACCATCCAGGCCGACGGCGAGGTGCTGGGCGCCATCACCACGGTCACTGCCCGATTCCTGCCGGGCGCCATCTCGGTGGCGGTCCCGAGAAGCTGAACGAGGACCTCAGTCGGCCATCAGCAGCTGGAACTCGGCCACAGCGGCCGCCAGACCGGCTCGCTTGCGAAGCACCTCGCGCAGGGGGCGACCGAGCCGACGATCGAGTTCCCGGGCGATCGAGCGGGCCAGAGCATGGCGTTGATCCGCCACCAGCGCCGCTGCCTGCCGACCGCCCATGGCCGCCGCCATCACGCCCGGGACGACCACCGCCACCGACGCCACCAGCAGCACCGTGGCCGGCAGCACCAGGTCGGCGCTCGCCCGGACGGTGTCGAACAGCCACAATCCGCTCACCACCGCCACCACCGCCGCCACCCTGCGCAGCCAGGAGACGGTGGCCGTCCACGATCCCGGGGTCGGAAGTGTGACCGCCTCACCGAAGGCGACGGTGTCGACCGAGGACGACACCGCCTGGTCGATGGAGCCGGCCACACGCCTCACCTCCTGGGCGGTGTCGCCTTCGACCCTTCCGGCCAGGTCGGCCAGGTAGCCGTCCAGTCGCCGGACGGCGTTCATGGCCCCGGGGCCACCCACCGCCCGCTCCGAGAGATTCACGGTGCCGGACTGCAACCGTCGGCGCAGGATCGACACG
>JBHJOH010000084.1:0-13359 GCA_050329955.1 Acidimicrobiia bacterium
ACCATCACCAGTCCGAGCAGCCACGGGATCCACCGGACCAGGGCCGGAGTCTGGTACTCGGGGAGCACCGGCGGTCGGGACTCGACCTCGGTGCGGGGACGCTCGAGGGTTTGTGTCACCGTGCACCTCCTTGCACTACACCCACATCATGACCGACGCACCTGACGCCGAAACCAGCGCCGACTCACCCACCGCTGAAGTCGCAGGCACTTCGGCCGGACGGCACTAGCGGTGGGGGACGTCCCGGGGATACGGTGACGGGGCCGGAGGTGATCGGATGGAGCCGCAGATCCTGGTGCTGGGGCCGATCGCGGTGCGGGACGCCACCGGGCTCCGCCCGCTCGGTGGAGATCGGACCCATCGCTTCCTGGCGGCGCTGACCATCTCGGCCAATCACGCCGTTACCATCGACCGTCTGGTCGATGTGGTGTGGGGCGACGATCCTCCGGGCGACCCGGAGGGGAGCGTCCACACCCTGGCCTCCAAGGTCCGGCACCTGCTCGGCCCCGACGCTCTGCTCCTCGAGGACCATTCCTACCGGCTGGTCATCGACCCGCTCCAGGTGGATGCCTGTCGTTTCGAACGTCTGGTCGACCGGGCACAGTGCACCGGCACCGACGATCCCGACGCCACGATCCGGGGGGCGAGGGACGGCCTGGGGTTGTGGCGGGGTCCTGCCTACGGCGGGCTCGCCGACGTCGACCCGTTCCGAATCGAGGCGATTCGGCTCGAGGAGCTGAGAGTTTCGCTGGCCGAACTCCTCGTGGATGCTCAGCTGGCCACCGGCAACACCACCTGGGCGATCCCGATGGTGCGCAGCATGATCTCCGAGTCGCCCTACCGGGAGCACCTGTGGGCCATGCTGATCAGGGCGTTGGGTAGTGCCGGGCGAAGACGGGAGGCAGCCACGGTGTACGCCGACTACGCCGCCACCATGGCGGGCATCGGCCTCGATCCTGACCCCGCCATCGGCGCCGAGCTGGCGCGGGCACTGGCCTGTGACCGCTGAGTCCCGCCGATTCAGCCGGTCGTCGAGGGATCGATCCTCCTGAGATCGAGCACGGCTCCGTTGGCGAGGTCGGTCCGATTGACCAGCTCCCAGAGCCTCCGTCCGACGTCGACCGGATCCTGGAGTCTGCCCCCGTCCTGGAGGGCGTGAAAGCGGGCAACCCCGGGGAAGCGTTCGACCGGCTCCGCCCTGAGCTGGGTCTGCATGTCGGTGTCCACCACCCCGGGTGCGACCGACATGACCCTGATGCGACCTCCCCGCTGCTCCTGCTCGACTCCAACGGTCCGACACCACTGGTCGCCGGCGGCCTTGCCGGCGCAGTAGCTGCTCCACCCCGGATAGGCGGTGGAGGCCGCCCCGGAGGTGATCAGGCACAGACATCCGTCCGCCCTCCTATCGGCCATCGCCTCCAGGTAGCCATGCCCGATGACCTGCGGCGCCGCCGCATTCAGCACCACGTTACGCGCGTAGTCGTCGGCGTCGACCTCGCCGGCGAAGCCGGTCGGGGTGATGGTGGCGGCACAGTGCACCAGGCCCACCCAGTCCCAATCCTTGGCCGCCGTGAGCCGGGCGATCCACTCGTTCACCCCGGTCCAGGAAGCCGGGTCGGCCAGGTCGGCTTGGAGATGGATCCCTGGTCCGGGGCGGCGGCTCACGGAGGCGACGGTGACCGATCCCGCAGCCTCGACCAGTCCGGCACCGATGCCGCTCGAAGCGCCGGTCACGATGAGAAGGCGTTCCATCCTCCGACCTTAGGGCCGTCCCCTCGGCATGGCGCCAACCGCCTGGGCTCGAGACGAGGTCCACTTCGGCCCTCACCCCGGCGACTTCGCGAAAAACAACCACTTCACATCGCGATTGTTCCGCGTAGTTTCTCAAGCAGGTACGAAACGCGGCCGAAGGGTTCATGCGATGTCGGAACCAACCACCACCACCTCTCCCACCGAACCCAGGGCAGATCTGAGTGCACAGTCGGCGGAGCTCACAGCACAGCCCGTGACCGAGCCGACGCTCGATGTGCAACCGCCTTGGACGGTCGACGAGAACGCCGAGGGGAAACCCCGGAACGAGCCATCCAAGGAACTCCCCAAGGAACTCGTAGGGGCATACCTCCACGGGTAGCGGACAGCGACGGACCGGTCCTCACAGGGCTGGTCCGTCGCCGCGACCGCTCGCCCAGAGCGATCAGGCGACATCTCCCCGGCGACGTCGGGCGGGCCGGACGCGACCAGGGATTCGGCACCAACTCGTCCCCCGAACCGTGATCGCGCGACGATCCGCTTCCCCATCGGGCGCAGATGCCTAATGTGCCGCAGGTGCGGGTGAGGGTGCTCGGTTTCGAAGTCGATCTCGGCGACGATGCCATCAGGACGACATTCGAAGACACCGAACCGCTGGTGGTCGAGGGCGACACCGGCGACTCTGTCTACGTGCTCGTCGATGGCTCTGCCCGCGTGGTCGCATCCGGCGGCGTCACACTCGACGTGCTCGGACCGGGCGACCTGGTGGGGGAACTCTCGCTTCTCGCCGGGGGGGCACGCACCGCCACCGTCAGGGCCGATGGTCGGCTGGTCACAGCCCGCATGGATCGAGTGGGCCTCGAACGCCTGCTCGGCGCCTACCCGGAGCTGGCGGCCCGGGTCGGGAACGAGGCGCTGCGTCGGCTCGACGAGCGGCGTCTCGCCGACGTCGTCCGTCGCATGCTGGGCAGCGCTGCCATCCCCATCTCGGAGCTTCGTCCCCACCTGACCTGGCTCTGGCTTCGAGCCGGCGACACGCTGTACCGCGAGGGCGACGAGGGGGATTCCGGGTTCCTGGTGGTGAGCGGGCGGTTCGTGATCCTTGCCCGTGATGAGGACTCCGCCGATGGGGCTGCGGTGGTGGTCGGCGAGGTCGGCCAGGACCAGTTCGTGGGCGAGTCGGGGGTCTTCGAAGGGCGCCCCCGTCAGGTGACGCTGGTGGCCACCCGCGACTCCCTGGTGGCGCAGATCACCCGGGCGTCGGCCATCGCCCTCCTCACCCAGCACCCCGAGCTGTTGGCGCCGGCGCTGCTGGATATCGGCCGCCGTTCCCGGCGGGGTCCGATCGCCAATCCCAAGCGGACCATCGCCCTGGCCGTGACCAGCACGCTCGACCGATCACGGTTCGGGTCGCGACTGGCCGACGAGATCGGCCGGCACGGCACCTGCGCCCACGTGTGGAGCGACTGGGTCGACGCGCACATGAACCAGACCGGCTTCGCCAACGCCGACCCCGGCGGCTTGGCCGGGTCCCGACTGTCCCAGCTGCTCCACGAGGTGGAGTTGGCTCACGACCACGCCGTCTACGAGACCGACCCGGTTTGGTCGGCATGGTCGGAGCGGGTCGCCCGGCAGTCGGATCGACTGGTGGCGGTGGTGTCGGCTCAACCCGACGGCAGCGAGGCGGCGCAGGTCGATCGTTTCTTCGGATCGGGGGCGCCGCGGGCACAGCGGGTCCTCGTGCTGATGCATCCTCCCGGCACACTCCGACCGGAAGGCACCGCCCAGTGGGCGCAACGCTGGGCTGTCGACCGCATCCTGCACATGCGAGCCGGGTCGGCTTCCGACATGGCCCGACTGGGCCGGATGATGGCCGGCCGCCCGTACGGCCTGGTGCTCGGCGGTGGGGGCGCCCGCGGGTTCGCCCACCTGGGCGTCCGGCGAGCCATGGTCGAGCTGGGAATCCCGATCGACATGGTCGGGGGCAGTTCGATCGGCGGCGCCCTCGGTATCGGCATGGCGATGGACCTCTCACTGGAGGAACACGAGGCGGTTGTAGCGCGACTGTTCAGCGGCATCCTCGACTACACCATCCCGGTGGTGTCGCTGGTGAAGGGCGAGCGGATCACCAACAGCATCACCACCGGCATCGGGGGCTGGGACTTCGAGGATCTGTGGTTGCCGTTCTTCTGCGTCTCCACCAACCTCACCCAGTCCCGTGAGATGGTGCACCGGAACGGCGATGTGGTGCCGGCGATCCGGGCGAGCGTGTCGATCCCCGGTGTGATGCCACCGGTGGCATGGGGCGACGACCTGCTGGTGGATGGCGGGGTGCTCAACAACCTCCCGGCCGACCTGATGCGTTCCGATGTGGAGGCCGGGACGGTGGTGGCGGTGGATGTTGCTCCTCCGTCCGGCCCGCGGGCCCGACGCGACATTGCCCTGTCGGTGTCCGGCTGGGAGGCGCTCCGGGCCATGGCCGGGCGGGGCGGGCCGGCGTATCCCGGCATCACCGCCCTGCTCATGCGCACGATGATCACCGGTTCGATCCGGGAGCGGAGCCGGATGCTGGAACGCGGCGACGTCGATCTCTACCTCGACCTGGACCTGCGTGGGGTGTCGTTGCTGGACTTCGAGAAGGTCCCGTCCACGGTCGCCGCCGGCTACGAGGCGGCCATGCCGAGACTCGAGGCGTGGCTGGCGGGCCGGGAGCGGTGAGACCGGTCAGGCCAGCAGCAACGCCACCCGGTCGGCGATCTGATCGGGTTCCAGTCCCACGGATCGGATGACTTCGTCGGCGGATCCGGCGGGAAGGAAGTGGTCGGGGATGCCGAGCAGATGCACCTTGCCCGCCAATCCGGTGCCGGCCAGAGCCTCCATCACGGCGGCCCCGAACCCGCCGCTGATCACGTTGTCCTCCACGCACACGATGTGGCGGTAGGCGGCGGCCCAGGCCGGGAGCCGCTCATCGAGCGGTTTCACCCAGCGGGCATTGACAACGCCACAGCTGAGCCCCGACTGTGACAGGGTGGCAGCTGCCTTCTGGGCGTACTCCACCATGCGGCCGTTGGCGAGGAACAGAACGTCCTCACCGAAGCTCAGCTCCTCCCACACACCGATCGGGATCGGCTCGGCGGGGATGATCGGCAACGACGATGCCGAGGCTTTCGGGTAGCGCAGGGCGACGGGGCCGTCGTGGGCGAGCGCCGCCTCCAGCATCCCGCACAGCTCGGCGGCATCGGCGTGGGCACCCACCACCAGGTTGGGGACCATGCGCAGGAAGGTGAGGTCGAACACGCCGTGGTGCGACGGACCGTCGGGACCGGTCACCCCGGCCCGATCGATCAGGAAGGTGACGGGGAGTCGGTGGAGCGCCACGTCCATGGTGATCTGGTCGATGGCACGCTGGAGGAAGCTGGAGTAGATCGCCACCACCGGCCGCTTGCCGGACATCGCCAAGCCGGCTGCCAGACCAACCGCGTGCTGCTCGGCGATCCCGGTATCGAGGACCCGATCGGGGAACTCGTCGGCCATCTCGGCGAGCCCGGTCGACGAGATCATCGCCGCCGATATCCCCACCAGGTCGGGGTTGCGGCGGGCGGCATCGGCGAGGGCCTTGCCGACGACATCGGTGAGCTTCAGCTCGGACGAGAGGGCCTGACCAGTGGCCAGATCGAACTTGCCAACACCATGGAGCTTGTCGACGACGTCGTCGATGGCCGGCTGGTATCCGTTCCCCTTCTCGGTGACGACGTGCACCACCACCGGTTCGTCGTATCCCTTGGCCCGCTCCAGGGTGTCCTCGAGTTGGGCGAAATCGTGGCCGTCGATGCGACCCGTGTACTTGAGGCCGAGGGTGTCGAACACCGTCGACGGCTCGAGGATCTGCTTGACGGCATCCTTGAAGCGCATGGCGAGTTCGTCGGCGGTCTCACCCACGATGGGCATCCCGCGGAGGATGCGCCCGGTCGTCTTCTTGGCCCACTCGTAGCGGGGGTCGAATCGCAGGTGGGCGATGCTGGCCAGGGTGGCGAGCCCGCCCACGGTGGGAGCGTAGGAGCGACCGTTGTCGTTGACCACCACGATGAGACGTCGGGGCCGGGCCACGGCGATGTGATTGAGCGCCTCGTACGCCTGACCGCCGGTGAGAGCGCCGTCACCGATCACGGCCACCGTCCAGTTGTCGGGATCGGACAGGGCGTGGCCGAGGGCGTAGCTGAGCGAGGTGGAGGCATGGCTGTTCTCGACCAGGTCGTGGCGACTCTCGGAGCGGCTCGGATAGCCGCTCATGCCTTCGAAGCTGCGCAGCGTGGAGAACCCCGCCTTACGTCCGGTCACCAGCTTGTGGACGTAGGCCTGGTGACCGACATCCCAGAAGATGTGATCACGCGGGCTGTCGAAGTTGCGATGCAGAGCCAGCGTAAGCTCGACGATTCCGAGGTTGGGGCTGAGGTGCCCACCTGTCCGGGAGATCGTCTCGAGCAGGAACGCCCGGATCTCTTCCGACAGCTCGCCCAGCTCGGCGACGGAGAGCGACCTGAGGTCGGATGGTTCAGAGATTCGGTCGAGCAACGACATCGGCGCTGTTCACATTAGTGAAAGGCACGGATTGAGCAGATTCGGGTTGCTTTCGGCGTTCAGCGTGCCGCGTTCACTGCCGCCGGTAGTTCGACCGTGAACCGGGATCCAACTCCCAGCTGACTAGTCACGGTGACGGTTCCACCGTGGCGCTCGACGACATGGCGGACGATCGACAGACCGAGGCCGGTTCCGCCGGTGTCACGGCTGCGGGCCTCGTCCACCCGGTAGAAGCGTTCGAAGACCCGCCCGAGGGCGCGACTTGGGATGCCGGACCCGGTGTCTCTCACCGAGATCGTGACCAGCCTGCTGTCGGAGCGCACCGCCACCGCTACGGCTCCTCCCGCATCGGTGTAGCGGATGGCGTTGTCGATCAGGTTCCGCACGGCCAGGCCGAGGTCGGAGGCGGATCCGTCCACGACCGCATCAGCCAGGTCGGCTTGGAGCTCGACGCCGGCCTCTCCGGCCCGCCCTCGCACCTTGGCCAGTTCGGCCTCCACCAGCGTCCGGACATCGACCGGGGCGAACTCATGCTCGGATGCCTCCAGACGCGAGAGGTCGAGCAGGTCGGCCACGATGGTGGCCAGCTGCCGCGCCGAGCCCTCGACCCGTTGCCCGAACTCGGCCGCCTTGGCCGGGTCGCGCTCCAGAGCGAGTTGCAGGGCTTCGGCCGAGGCCAGCACCGCCGCCACCGGCGTCTTCAGCTCGTGGGATGCGTCGGCGACGAAGTCCCGGCGCATGGCCTCGATCCGGCGACGTTCCGTGATGTCGGCGATCACGACCAGCACGCGTTCGTCGTCGGGAAGTTTGGTGGCCACCACGCTCATGATCCTGGCCGGAGAGCCCCGTTCGAAATGGCCCTCCTGGCTCTGTCCGGACAGGCGGGCCTCGCGGATGCACCGGGGAAGGACCCGGGGGGTGACCGACATGATCCGCTCGGGGAGCGGACCCACCATCGTGAGGGCGGCCGGATTGGCGTACAGAACCCGGTCGTCGCCCGCCAGCAGCACCACGCCCTGCGGAAGGGCCGCCAGCACGACCTCGAGGGTGCGGCGTTCCGCCTCGGTCTCGGTCACCCGCCGGCCCAACTCAGAGGAGATCCGGCCGATGGCGACGCCGAGCCGATCCAACTCGGCCAGCGACGAGCGCCGCGGCTCGGCAACCACGTTCCCGGTGGCAACCCGGTCGGCCAGATCGGTGAGTTCGAGGATCGGCACGGCGAATCGCCGGGAGACCGCCCATACCAGCGCCACACCCGCAACTCCGGCGACGCCCGCCACCGCCAGAACGCTGCTACCCACCTCCGAGAGGGCGACCTCGAGTTGTTCGGCGGTGACGCCGAGGCGGACGACCTCACCGGCCTCGGTCGGCACAGCAACGTAGAAGGTCTCGATTCCGGTGGATGAACTCACCCGGAAGTCGGTGCCCTCCTGGCCGGCGAGAGCTGCTTCGACTTCCGGTCGGCCCCGGTGGTTTTCCATGGTGGAAGGTTCATCGACGGAGTCGAACAGCACCCGACCGTCCTGGTCGATCAGCGTGAGTCTCGCCCTGGCCGCCTCGGCTATTGCCATGCCGTGCTCTGCGGCACCGCCGGCTGCGAGCGCGACAGCGGCGACCCGAGCCTGGCCCGCCATGTCGACGGTGATCTGTCGCTCCATCACGGTTCGAACCGAGTTGGTCACGACACCACTGAACCCCAGCAGGACGACGAGGAACACCAGAGCGAACAGCGACAGCAACCGGCTCGTGAGGGTGGCCCGGCCCGGATGCGACCGGTCACTCACCGGAGCAGCACCATGCTGATATCAGTCATCCACGAACTTGTAGCCGAGTCCCCGCACCGTCACGATGTGAACAGGTGCTGCCGGATCGGATTCGAGTTTGTGGCGCAACCGCTTGATGTGGACGTCGAGCGTCTTGGTGTCGCCGAAGTACGACGGGCCCCACACCTCATCGATGAGCGCCTCCCGGGTGGCGAGCCGGTTACGGCGCCTCATCAGCGACTCGAGGAGGTCGAACTCCTTCGGCCTGAGAGCCACGGCGGAGCCGTCGACGCGGGCCTCGTGGGCGTCGAGATCGAGTTCGACCCTGCCGCCCCGCAACACCTCGTTGGCCTCGGCGAAGGCACCCGATCGGGCGGACCGACGGATCTGCGCCCGGGCACGGGCCACCAGCTCACGCATCGAGAACGGCTTGGTGACGTAGTCGTCGGCACCCAGCTCGAGGCCCGCCACCATGTCGGCTTCAGCGTCACGGGCGCTCACCATGATGATCGGCACGTCCGACACCGCCCGGATCTGGCGGCACACATCGAGTCCGGAGGACTCGGGCAGCATGATGTCGAGCAGAACCAACGACGGGTTGGAGTTGCGGGCCTGTTCCACGCCGTCCCGGCCGGTGACAGCCGTCATCACCTCGAAACCTTCGACCTCGAGGGCGTATCTCATGGATTCCAGGAGCGATGGTTCATCCTCGACGATGAGCACCCGGTGGCGCGTGTCAGTTGACAGGGCCACGGTCCGCGAACCCCTCTTCGGAGAACTCCTGGTACTCCCCTGTGACCAGGAATGCGACCTGCTCACCGATGTCAACCGCTTGATCGCCGATGCGCTCGATCGCGCGGGCCGCCATCATCATGTGAGTGGCCCACTCGATCAGCCTGGTGTCGGGGGCACAGTCGACCACCTCCCGGTACATCACCCGGTTGATCCGGTCGATCGGCTCGTCCATCGCCGGCAGCAGACGGGCCTCGTCGGCATCGCGGCGAACGAACGCTTCGGCGGCGGTGCGAATCATCGGTCGCACCAGATCGCCCATCTCCCGAATCTGTTCGATGATCCGGGCCCTGGTCGGCAGCCCGTCGCACAGCCGGGCGAGCTTGGCGATGTTGACGCACTGGTCGCCGGTCCGCTCGAGTGTGACGTTGAGGTGGAGCAACGCCGACATCAATCTGAGATCGACGCCCATCGGTTGTTGGCGCGCCATCAGGTTGAGCCAGCGGTTGTGGGTGTCGAGATACATCCGGTCGAGCTCGGCATCCTCCTGTTCGACTTTGCCGGCCAAGTCGAGGTCTGGGAGGGTGAGGGCGTCGACCGCCATCGCCGTCATGCGCTCGCATCGGTCGGCCACGTCGAGCAGGGTGTGCTCCAGAGCCTCCAGTTCCTGGTGAAAATGACTTCTCGAATCGACCATGGCACTCCCCTATCAGCCGAATCGGCCGGTGATGTACTGCTCGGTTTCCTCATTGGCGGGTGCCGTGAAGAGTCTCTCGGTGGCGTCGAACTCCACCAGACGGCCGGTGCGCATGCCGGTGGCGCTCACGTCGACCGAGAAGAAGGCGGTGCGGTCACTGACGCGGGCCGCTTGCTGCATGTTGTGAGTGACGATGATGATGGTGTAGTTCTTCTTGAGCTCGAGCATCAGCTCTTCGATGCGTAGCGTTGCGATCGGGTCGAGAGCGGAGCACGGCTCGTCCATCAGCAACACGTCAGGGCTGGGTGCGACCGCCCGGGCGATACACAGTCGCTGCTGCTGTCCACCCGACAGCGAGTATCCGCTCTCGGAGAGCTTGTCCTTGACCTCGCCCCACAGGGCCGCCTGATTGAGGGCCCGTTCGACCAGGTCGTCCATGTCGCTCTTCTTGCCTTTGAAACCGTTGATGCGGGCACCCCAGGCGACATTCTCGTAGATGGACTTCGAGAACGGGTTCGGTTTCTGGAACACCATGCCGATCCGGCGTCTGATCTCAACCGGATCGATTCCCTTCTCGTAGACATTGTGGCCGTGGTAGAAGACCTTCCCCTCGACCCGAGCCGAGGGAATGAGGTCGTTCATGCGGTTGAGGCACCGAAGCACCGTCGACTTGCCGCAACCGGACGGGCCGATCAGGGCCGTGATCTCGTTCTGGGTGAACGTGAGATCGACGGACTCGACGGCTTTGAAGTCACCGTAGAACACGTCCATGGCCTCGGTTCGCATCACGGCCGAAGCGCTGGCGGCGGGATCGGCTTGCTGCTCGCGCCGGGTGATCTCCGGCGCCCTGCTGGGGGGAGGTGTCGGCGAATCTGTCACAGTGGTCCTTTGGGTATCGGTCTGGTCTGAGGCCACGGTCAAGCCCTCCTCGAATAACGGTTACGGAGTATCACGGCAAACGCGTTGAGGATCAACAGCATCAGCAACAAGGCGATGCTGGCGGCGGCGGCGATGTTGCGGAACTCGAACTGGGGGCGGGCCGTCCACTGGAAGATCTGGATGGGCAGTGCCGTGAACTTCGAGAACGGGCCGGTGGGGTCGGCGGTGATGAAGCCGGCGGCGCCCACCAGGATGAGCGGCGCCGTCTCGCCGATCGCTCGGGACATCGCCAGGATCGTCCCGGTGAGGATTCCGGGAAACGCCACCGGGAGCACTTGGCTGCGAACCGTCTGCCACTTGGTGGCCCCGAGCGCCAGACCTGCCTGTCTCAGCGAGTCGGGGACCGCCTTCAGCGCCTCCTGGGCACTGATGATCACCACCGGGAGGATCAACAGCCCCAGTGTGATGCCCGCTGAAACCACGGTGCGCCCGTTCTCCGACGGTGGGACGCCGTCGGTGAAGATGGCACCCGAGGTGAACGGCTCCAGCACCCGCACCAGGATCGCAAGGCCAAGCATCCCGTAGATGATGGAGGGGACCCCCGCCAGGTTGTAGATGTTGGTCTGGACGAGTTCGTTGAAGCGGGACTTCTTGGCGAACTCGGTCAGGTAGACGGCCGCCCCCACTCCCACCGGCACCGCGAAGAACAGCGTGATCATCATCAGCCAGGCCGATCCGAGGATCGCCGTTCTGATGCCGGCAATCTCCGGTGTCGAGTTGGCGGGTGTGCGGATGAATGTCGGGTTGAGCCAGGCTCGCCACTCGAACTGGACCTGGTCGAAGGTGTAGTCACCGAAGCGCCCCGGGTCGTTCTGGAACACCGACTGCACGTCGCTGCGGAACTGCTCGGGGCTCAGCAGCGAGGGCACCAGGTCGTAGGAGGCGATGATGTCGGGGACCACCACCCGCTCCTGGACCAAGGCGAACACGTTGGGCTGATCCCGTTCTCCCAGCGTGCAGCCGGTGGGCGCGTCGGCCTCGGCGCAGATCTCGTCCCACACCTCCTGGGTCTCGAACACCAGGCGGTCGCTGTAGAAACGCTGCTCACGCTCGAACCGGCGACCGACGCCACGCTCGACCGCTCCCTCCAACAAGGCGACCAGCTCGTCCTTGTCGAGATCTCCCAGGGTTGTGGTCTCGGGGTCATATCCCGCCTCGGCCACGATGGCCTCGGGTTCCCGCTCGTTCACGACCGCCACCAGGCCGAAGGCGTCGTTGACGATGGTGTACAGCAGGGTGGCGAGCGCCAGCACCGCCAGCGTCAACATGCTGAGGGCGAACAGCTCGAACACTTTGCTCTTGCGGGTTTTCTGGGCGAGAAGCCGCTGGTATCCGGTCTCGTCCGGGAACAGGCTCTCGGATGGACGATCGGGTGCCTGAACGCTCATTCGTACGCCTCCCGGAACTTGTTGACGAATCGCCGGGCGAGGATGTTGAGGCCCAGCGTGATGAAGAAGAGTGTGAGCCCGATCGAGAAGATCGAGTTGTAGTCGATGGTGTTGTAGCTGAGGTCGCCGCTGGCGACTCGCACGATGTGGCCTGTCATCGCCTCGCCCGGGATGAAGGGGTTGAACACGTATCCGAGCAGGGAATCCTCTCCCAAGGCGAAGTTGCGTGGGGCCGCTCCGGCGGCGAGCGCCACGACCATCGTCTCGCCCACCGCTCGGGACATGGCGATCACGAACGATGCCGCGATCCCGGAGATGGCGGCGGGAACCACGATCCTGAGAGAGACCTCCATCTTGGAGGCTCCCAACGCGTACGACGCCTCCCGGAGAGAGACCGGAACGGCGCTGAGGGCGTCCTCCGACAGCGAGCTGATCAGCGGCGTGATGAGGATCCCGACCACGATGCCCGCCGAGGCGACGTTGAAGAAGCTCACCACGTTCTCACCGAGGATCGAGCGGAGCACCGGGGTCATGAAGGTGAGAGCGAAGAACCCGTACACCACGGTGGGGATACCCACCAGGATCTCGAGGATCGGCTTGAGGATGTTGCGCATGCGTGGGCTGGCGTACTCGGACAGGTAGATCGCCGAGGCGAGTCCGATCGGGATCGCCACCAGCAGGGCGATGAACCCGATCATGAGGGTGGCCAGCACCAACGGCCAGATCCCGAACGCCCCCGCCTGCGGCTGCCACACCGTGGTGGTGAGGAACTCGACGACGCTGACCGCATCGTCCAGGAAGAAGAGCAGCGACTCCTTGCCGAGCTCGAAGAGGATGCCGGTGGTGGTGGCGATCGAAAGTGCGCCACAGGCAAAGAGCGAGGCGACGATCACCGCTTCCCGGGGCCGGCGCTGCTTGCGGAGGGACGCTCCGATGTCGGCCGGCGCTGCCTTGTCTTCACCGATCATGAGGCCCCGATTCTCGTGTGTGGGGGGTGTCCGGCCCGGCGCCGGGCCGGACACCCCTGGACTTCACCGCACCTCAGTGGGTGCGGCCTTCATCAGTTGAAGGAGGCGACAGCCTTGATGTTATCGGCAGCTTCCTGGAGATCCGCCTCAGGAGCGGGGAAGTAGCCGACGTCGTCGATGACCTCGTTGACGTTGTTGAGGACGTAGGCGAGGAACTCGGCCACCTGGGGCTTCTCGGCCACTACTTCGTTGGCCGTGTACATGAACAGCGGCCGTGAGATCGGATAGCTGCTGTCGGCCACCGTCTCGGCCGATGGGAACACCCCGTCCACCGTCACTGCCTGGAGGGTGTCGGTGTTCTCCTGGAAGAAGGCGAACCCGAAGTAGCCGATGGCGCAGGTGGTGGTGAGGTCGCCCTCGGTGCACCCGTCTCCGGCCACACCCTGCACCGTCACGTTGTCGTCCTCACCCACGTTCTGGGCGATCGACGACACGATGGGCGACGGGTCTGCCTCTTCGAACACGATCTCGTTGAAGTAGTCGAA
>JBHJOH010000085.1:0-12229 GCA_050329955.1 Acidimicrobiia bacterium
CCCGATCGGCGGGCGGCACGGGCGAGACCGCATGGGGGACGGGCGAGATCGAAGACCTCGCCACCGCCGACCCCTCTGGCGTCGAGATCGCCCTGTTCTCGGCGGGCGGTGATCGCTCCAAGCAGTACGCCCCCGCCTTCGCCGCCGCCGGTACGGTTGTGGTCGACAACTCGTCCGCATTCCGGATGGATCCGGACGTGCCGCTGGTGGTGGCCGACGTCAACGATCACGCCGTCGCCAACCGCCCCCGCGGCATCATCGCCAACCCCAACTGCACCACCATGGACCTGATGATGGCGGCGGGGCCGCTGCATCGGGCCGCCGGACTCCGGGCCATGGTCGCCACGTCGTACCAGTCGGTGTCGGGCTCGGGAATGAAGGGCATCGACGAGCTGATCCGTCAGACCGACTTCTTCCGGCCCACCCCGGAGGCCCTGCAGGTGGGTGGTTGGGAGGACCCCGGTTCCGATGTGTACCTCCGCCCGATCGGGTTCAACGTCATCCCCTTCGCCGGCGCCGAGAAGGAGCACGGCTACACCGACGAGGAGTGGAAGCTGGTTTACGAGACCCGCAAGATCCTCGAGGCGCCCGGGATCCTGGTGGAGCCGACCTGTGTGCGGGTACCTGTGATGGTGGGCCATGGCATCGCCGCCACCATGTTCTTCGATCGCTCCCTCGGGTTGGCCGAGGCGATTGAGCTGCTCGAAGCAGCGCCCGGCGTTCAGGTGTGGCAGGACACCCCGCCCACCCCGCTCGATTCCGCCGGCATCGACGACGTCCTGGTGGGCCGTATTCGCGAGACGGTGGGCGAGGCCGGAGGCATCAACCTGTGGGTGGTGGGCGACAACCTCCGCAAGGGTGCCGCCCTCAACGCCGTGCAGATCGCCGAACTCGTTCTGGGCTGACGGCCTCACGTCGTACGTTCACCCGTAAGCATTCTGTAACCGGGCCCGGGCATGCTGTGGGTGTTGGTACCGACGAACGGGGTGTGGGATGGGCGGAATGGGGCGGCTTGCGGTGAGGACGGGCCTGGCGGTGTTCAGCGGGGTGCTGGCCGCCGACCAGGCGATCAAGGCGGCAGGGGCAGCCGCCGGGAACGTCGAGCGGGTGCTGTCGGTGAATCCGGGGATCGGGGCGATGGGGGTCGCCGCCTTCGCCGTCACCGCAGCGCTCCTCATCGCAGTGGCCCGTTCCGGGATGGCCTCTTCGCTCGCGGTGGGTCTGGTGCTCGGGGGCCTCGGGTCGTCCCTCATCGACGGGCTGGCCACCGGCGCCACCTCCGGCGTCTCGCTGGCGGACGTGGCGGTTGGAATCGGTATTGCTCTCGGGGTGGTGGAGGCCATCGTTCGCCGGCCATTCATCTTTGGTCGGAGCCATCGTCTCATCGTGTGAAGACCGCCTAACCTCCGCCCGGTGGAGCTTCGCCTACTCGGGCCGGTTGAGGCGGTGGCCGCCGACGGCCACCCTGTCGCGTTGGGCGGACCCACCCAGGCGGCGCTGCTGGCGCTGCTGGCGCTGGAGTCCCCCGGGTTGATCGACACCGACCGACTGGCCGGGGACCTGTGGGCCGAACGTGCCCCCCGTGATCCTGGCGCCAGCTTGCAGGTGGCGGTTTCGAGACTTCGCAAGGCGCTCGGACCGGGCACCATCGAAACCGGCCGGTCCGGCTACCGGCTCAACGTGGCCCCCGAGCAGCTCGACATCGAACGGTTCCGCCGTCACACCGTGCGCGGACGACGGTCGCTGGCCGACGGCGAACCCTACCGGGCCGGTGAGGGCCTGCGTCAGGCGCTGGCACAGTGGCGGGGTGATGCGCTCTCCGATCTGAAACGCTACGAGTTCGCCCTTCGGGCAGCCTCGATCCTCGAGGAGGAGCGGCTGGCCGTGGTAGAGACGTTGATGGATGCCGAGCTGGCAGCCGGGAGGCACGAGCACGTCATCGGCGACCTCGCCGGCCTGGTCGAGGCGCATCCTCTTCGTGAGCGGCTGCGGGGCCTGCAGATGCTGGCCCTCTACCGGTCCGGTCGGCAGGCCGATGCCCTGCGGGCATTCGGTCGGCTGCGCGAGCTGCTGGCCGAGGAGCTCGGTGTGGACCCTTCCCATGACCTCGTCGAGCTGGAGGAGCGCATCCTCATGCAGGACCCGGCGCTCGACGTGGCCGACGCCGGCGCAGATCAGGCCGTGCCGACCGAAGGCGGCGACCTGGTGTCGTTCTCGCGGGGCCAGGTCATCATCGAGGAAGGTGCCCCCTCCGACACCGTGTACTGGATCGAAGAGGGCACCGTCCAGGTGTACCGCGCGTCGCCGACCGGCCAGGAAGTGCTGGCCGAACTCGGCCCGGGACGCTACTTCGGCGAGCTGGCCGGGCTGTTGGGCATCCGACGCACCGCCTCGGTGCGGGCCATCACCGCGGTGACGGTTTCGGCCCACACCACCGACGGGTTCCGGCGCCGGCTGGCCGCCGGCACGCCCTGATCACTCCTCGAGTGCGGCCAGCCAATCCGTCCAGTACCCGCGCCAGGCGGTGACCTCGGCGAACGTCGGCAGCTTGGTGTGCGACACCGTCACCTTGGTGCGACCGTCCCGGGTGGGCTCGAGCGAGAACTCGGCGGTGCCCGGCCCGATGGTGATGCGCACGTTCCTGGACTCGGGCTTGGAACGCAGTTCGCTGTCGAACCCGGGGAACAGGTCGTCGCGGTCCACCAGCAGCATCTTCCTGAGCAGCTCGCTATCGATGCCAACCGTCTTCGATTTCCCGGCGGTGAAGGTGCCATCGGCCATCTGGTACTTGAGACGGAGTCCCCGGATTCGTTCATATCCCACCGTCACCGTCTGCGCCCACCACGAGTCGACTCCGTGGTGCTGCACCAGGTGGGCGGCGATGGCCGAGTGGCCGGCATCGCGGCCCGGCTCGGTGTCGATGATCGAGCACCACTCGTCCCAGCCTCGGCCGGTGGCCTCTGCGACACGTTCATCACTCATTTCGGGTTCTGACACCCAGCCGTTGCGGTGGGCCTGCTCGATGAGGACGCGCCGGGCGGCGCCGTACTTCTCACCGGTCATTTCCATGCGCGCTCGAATGCGCCGTTTGAAGGATTCCTGTCGGGTCATGTGCTGCGCCTCTCCGTGCATGGCACGCCGGTTCGCCCACCCCCACCGACGGCCCGCACACGGGTCACGCCGTCACATCTCCCTGCCGAGCACTCGAGGTCCCCTGTGCCTTCCAAAGCCGGCGGCGTGGGCGCCGGTGCGAAGGTCGGGCGAGGCAGGTCGCCGATCCACATCGTACCGGTCTTTGTGGCCGGCCCGACGAAGAGCGCGGAACCTACCTTTTGCACATTGTGCAGAAGGTGGCTGATTCGCGTGCCTTTTGCACATTGTGCAGAAGGTGGGTGGCATCTCCGAGGGAACGGCAGGGAGGCGTTCCGGAGCTCATCGAAATCGTCCTGCGCCGGTTGTGATGCGGAGTCACGCCATGATCGGTGCTGTTCAACCAGATGCTCGGTCGTGATCGGCTCGTGACCGGTGCAGGTGATGCCAGGAAGACTACGTAGTAGCTGTAACGGCAGTGATGTATCCTGAAGGCATGAAGACGATCACCATCACGATCCCCGACGAACTCGACGCCGAGGCAGCGGTCGAAGCGAAACGGCTCGGTATCTCCAAGTCCGAACTGATCCGGCGCGGGCTGACCGCACTCCTTCCCGATCGAGACCCGGAGACGGAAGGCGACCCGTGGCGTCGACTGGCGGGCTTCGCCTCTGGAGCTGCCACAGCCGAACCGGGAGAGATCGACCGGGTCGTCTACGACTCGTGAAGTTCGCCGACACCAGCTGGTGGGTGGCGTGGTCACTGCCCGGTGATGGACGGCATGGCGACGCGCTTGCGCTGTTGGATCATCTCGGACCCACCGAGCAGACACTGACAACCAACCTGATCGTCGGCGAGACCTGGACGTTTCTCCGCCGAAGAGATGGTCACAGCACGGCGCTCGCTTTCCTCGACCGGATCGAGGCACTCACCGAGCGGGCCGGGCTCACCCTTCACCGAGTCACACATGAGCAGGAGTCGAAGGCTTGGGCCTGGCTGCGGAAACACGACGAACGCGCCTACTCGTTTGTCGACGCCACCAGCTTCCAGGTGATGCGCGACCGGCGCCTCAGAGAAGCCCTGGCCTTCGACCAGGACTTCGCAGCCGCGGGCTTCCTCGAGCTCCGGCCCTAGCCGATCCGGTACGTGGACCTTGCCCTGAGAGACCGGGGATTCGAACCCACGACCTGCTGATCACAGGTCGGTTGCTCTGGCCGACTGAGCGGCCCCGCATCGGCCACCGGGATCGGATCACGGGCCGATAGGGTCGTCGATCATCGCCTCGAGCTCGTCGACCAGGCTCTCGATGGCCGCCAGCTCAGCCTCCAGCTCGGCCAGTTCGTCCTCGGTGAAGGCGGGGGCCGGCTCCTTCGGTGTCTCGGCGACTCTGGTCGTGCTCGTCGCGGTGGGCGCCGTCGATGTCGTCGTCACAGGCCGCTCCGACGTTTCGGTGGCCGTGATTTCGGTCGTCGTGGTGACCTCCGTGCTGGGCGGGGAGGTGATGGCGCCGTCCCCCGACGGCGCCACCCCTCTCGCCCCGCAGGCGGAGAGCAGCACGATCGACATCAGTGCGATGGCATTCCGCCGAGTGATCATCAGGCGGCCGCCGCCTCGCAGCGGGCATGGAAGTTGGCGAGCCGTTCCAGGCGCAGCTCCAGCACGTCGAGGCGTTGGTTGCGGATCTCGATCCGGCTGCGCAGGTTCTCGGCCAGGTTGGTTCGCCCTGCCTCGTCTGCGATGGCGGCGGTCTCCTCCAGCCAGGCGTTGGATCCCACCGTGTCGGCGTCGCCGGTGATGGTGTCGACAGCCAGCTGCACCCGCTCCTGCACCTTGGGCACCCGAGCACAGAGCAGTTCGATCCGCTCCCGAAGCTCCTCGTCGGCCGGAGGGATGTCGGCCTGTGCCCAGGCGGTGGCCGGCACCGCCATGACCACGATCAGTGTGACTGCGGTGATGCTGCGACGAATCATTGGTTCCTCCTGTCTCGGTTCGTCGCAATCAGGATCGGTTACCACCTTGTGGTTTCTCTGTGGCGATCGTGAGGGATCCCCGAGAGAGTGTCATCTCGAATCGTGCGCCGCCCAGGTCCGACCTGCTCACCGCCGCGTCGCCACCGTGGATGGCCGCCTGCTGGCGAACCAGCGCCAGTCCCAGTCCCGTCCCGATCGAGCCACTCCCCCGTACGAAACGTTCGAAGATTCGATCCGACAGCGACCCGTCGACGCCTCCGCCGCCGTCGGCGACGACGATCCTGACGGTGCTCGGATCGGTCTCGACCTTCACGTGAACGCGTAGCATGCCGTCGTCGCCTCTCCCGTGACGGTCGGCGTTGGTGAGCAGGTTCCGCAGCGCCATCACCAGACCCTCCTGCCAGCCCGATGTGGTGCAGTCGCCCACGAAGTCGGTGGTGACCACCACATCCGGGTTCCTGCTCCTCAGCAGCCCGACTTCGTCGGTCACCAGCGTCACCAGATCGACCGGCTCGAACATCGATTCCACCGCCAGTTCCCCCCGGCTGAACAGCCGCAGCGCTTCGAGCAACTCGACCATGCGCTGATGCTCGGCACGCAGGTCGTCCACCACCTCCCGACGCATGGCCGGTTCCATCTCCGGGTGGGATGCCAGCGTCTCGAGGTTGGTCCCAATGCTGGTGAGCGGGGTACGGAGCTCGTGGGAGGCGGCAGCGCCGAACGCCCGGGCCGAGTCGAGCGCAGCGGTCCGCCGTCGTTCCTCATCCGCGATGCGTCCGACCATCTGCTCGAAGGTCTCCGACAGCGCCGCCACCTCGGCCGGGGGACTCGGATCGGCGGGTGGGGCGGGTGTGGAGGTGCCGAACGATGCCAGGCGGCGACGGAACCGGGTGAGCGGCTCCAACGCCACCGCGGCGCTCAGCCACATGAGGCCCGAGCCGACCACCCCGGCTGCCCCGGCCGCCGTCAGCGTGGCGCGCCGCAACGATTGGGTGGAGCGTTCGAGGGTGGTCATCGGAAGCCCGAACTGGAGGACATAGGTGTCGTTCTGGCGGAGCCTGGGGCGGGCCGTTGTCTCCCTGGTGAGCACCCGCCAGGGCACGCCGTCGATCCTCACCGTGGAGAAGCCCTCCGCCATGCCGAACGATGCCGACTCCCCGCCCCCGAACGACACCTCGGCGGCGCCGTTGACGATCACTCGAGCCACCACCAGCTCGGTGACTCGGCGATCGACCGCCGACTGGAACGCCCGGCGGTCGACTGCGGCAGCGGCGACCGCCGGCTCCTCGAGCGTCTGGAACTGGACCTGCAACTGGGCGTCGACGGCGGAGAGGGCGGCGCGACGGGCGAGCACCGTGCTCGACGCCCCCACCATCAGCACCAGCGTCATCGCCACCAGGAACCCGGTGAGCGCCACCCTCGCCCGAATGCTCACGGTCTCATCACGAATCCCACCCCCCGCACGGTGTGGATCATCGGCTCGCTCCCCAGCTTCTTGCGGAGATACCCCACGAACACGTCGACGACGTTGGTGTTCACCTCGAAGTCGTAACCCCACACCAGCTCGAGGAGTCGATCGCGGCCCATGACGATGCCGGCGTTGAGTGCCAGCACCCGGAGCAGCTCGAACTCCCGCCGCGTGAGCTCGACGGCTACGCCCGCCCGCTCCACACGCCGTCGGGCGACATCCATCCGCAGGTCACCGACGGTGAGAACCAGCGGCTCGGCCTCGCCTCGACGTCTGAGCAGCGCGTTCAGACGCGCCACCAGCTCGGCGAGGGCGAATGGCTTCACCAGATAGTCGTCGGCGCCGGTCTCGAGTCCCCGCACCCGGTCCTCCACCTCGTCTCTGGCGCTGAGCACGCAGATGGGCACCTCGCCGCCGTCGCCCCTGATCCGGCGGATCACCTCGATGCCGTCGATGCCCGGCAGACCCAGGTCGAGCACCAGGATGTCGGCCGACCCGAACAGGTCGAGGGCGGTCTCGCCGTCGGCGGCCGCCTTCACCGCGAAACCTTCCAGGCCGAGGCCGCGTACGAGCGAGTCTCGAATGGAACGGTCGTCGTCGACCACCAGCACCGTAGGGATCATCGACCTCAGGCTACGGAGCGCCACCAATCGGTCCAGTGCAACACTGTGAGAAGTCCGTGAGAATCCCCGCCGACAGCTCCGGTGGCGGATCCCAGGCTCGAACTCGACGGGGGAGTCCCAGCTTCGAGCGGTAGGCGTCACGGGTGGCGAAACCGTACCCGGCCACGCACCCGACGATGGCTCGACACCCGGCCGCTGTCGACACGATCGAGACCGCTGAGAGCGAACATCAACGTCGACTTCCCGGAACCCGACGGTCCCATCACCGACACGAACTCTCCCTCTGCGATCTGAACCGACACCCCGTCGAGGACGTTACGTCGCTCGTCGCCCAGACCAAACGATTTGACGACGTCTTCGCCGGCGATCATCTGGCCCATCTCCTGCTACTCCCTTATGTCTTCCGAGATCCTGATGTTGCCTACACCCCTGGTGCCGGCGGCCGTTACGGTGAGTACCGCCAACATCATGAGCATCGGCGCGATCACGTACGCCGCGATCGGGTTGACCGAGAACGAGAACGAGGACCCGCCCAGTGACCCGATCACCCTGCCGGCGAGCATCTCGCCGAGAGTGTTTGCCGAGACCGCGCCGACCAGGACTCCAATCAGCAGGATGAACACGGACCGGGCAAAGTATTGGGCACGGATATCGGAGCTGTTGAATCCCAGGGCCTTCATGACGGCGATGGAGTGTCGGTCCTTTGCAACGAGCATCCTCGTGAACAGGAGCGTGATCAGCAGCGCGGTAGCCAGGGCCACACCAAAGGAGGCATAGGAGGCCATCCCGATTGGCGGTGACAGCGGCGATGTCGGTGGATACCTCAGGGTTGAGGGTGACAGTGTGGTGGTCGGAATCGATCGAGCGCTCGCAGGTGCGGCGGATGCGCCACAGTGCCGAGCGGAGGCTACCCGAGGCGCGTTCCTCGTTGGCGTCGAACCACAACGTGCCTGCGATCACCGACCGGGGAATCGTCGGGCCCTGCAAGACCAGCAACGCCACCAGCCGCTGTGCATCGGCCGGCAACGCCACCGGACTCGTCCTCGAAGGCATCGACCTCAAAACCGCCCAAACCCGGCTCGGACACACCGACCCGCGGCTCACGCTCGGCATCTACGCCCAAGCCACCACCGAAGGCGACCGCCAAGCCGGCGACCGCCTCGGCGACCGATTCCTCCCGAGACGGGACAATGACAGCGGAAGAGGCCTGGCATGAGGCGCCCACCCTCGAGCGCGCGACACGACTCGATCACCCGCCGGGGTCGACCTCCCGTAGGAGTCTCGCAACGGCCGGGACGTCTCGTGCCGCCACTGTCCAAAGCTGTCAGGGGTCGACCCGGTGGTAGTGATGACTCAGCCGATCCCGCACCTTCGCCATGTCGGACCAATTGATCTCCGACGATCTCGAGGCACCGCTAGACGGCGCGACGCAACACGACGTCGGCGTCGAACGCGTCCCGTCCCCGCTCGACGACTGCGGCGATCTCGTCGGCCGCCATGATCATGTCGGCCAAGCGGTACGCGTCGGATCGACTCACAACGTGACGGCGTCGCTTCGGATCTCGTCGTCTCGTTCGAGAAGCGCTCCGAGCGAGATGACATCGACCTCGACGCCGAGGAGATCACGGAGCGCCTCCTCGAGATGGATCAGGTCCAGCAGTGAACTCCCAGGCTCGAACTCGACGAGAAAGTCGATGTCACTGCCTGCTGTTGCCTCGCCTCGCGCAACCGAACCGAACACGGCGATCGAACGGGCATTGTGTGGCTCCAACAATGCCCGAATCCCGGTTCGGTGTGACTCGATCAGTGAGTTGAGAGCTGTCGAACGGCTTGCCATGTGCGAATTGTACGGTCAGACGTCCAGATCGTCACAGGGTTGCTGGCGCACGGCAGGACCCACCCAAACCAGAGGGCCGCTCTTGCGAGCGGCCCTGGGCTGGTGTTGCTCTGAGTCGGGACGGCGGGACTCGAACCCGCGACCTCAGCGTCCCGAACGCTCCCGCCGTGGACTGAGGCGTACTCCTGCGGACCGAAACCCCAGGTCAGAGCGTTATGGCGACCTGTGCGAACCCGGGCGGACGTCTTCGGACGCGCGATGGACGCGCGATGGAGCGGGGTTCGGTCAGGCCACCTCGAGGAACCGGCGGATCGCCTCACGGATGATCTCGCTGGTGGTGGTGTGCTCGGCCTCGGCGCGGGCCTCGATCGCCGCCCGCAGCTCCGGGTCGATACGGACCGGCACCACTTCGGCCGGACCCAAACCCATCGGGGGCCGGCCACGGCGTCGGGTCTTGAGGGCTTCGACGTCGTAGTCGGTCTTGGCGACCTCGGCCGAGAGAGCATCGACTTCCTCGTCGTTGAGGATGCGGCCGCTTCTGGTGCGATGGGTCGTAGGTTCGCTCATGGCATGTCCTCCCTGCTCTGTGGGAGCAAGTCGTAGAAGGTCGGTCGGAGCGGCATGGCGTGGATCACCAGGGTGATGTCGTCGGCGAGTTCGAGCCAGATGATCTCCAGCAGGTTGCCGGCTTTGTCGGGTCCGATAGCGAGGACCTTGGGTGGATCGGCGTCGGGATCGAGATCAATAAGGGTGATGGCATGGTCAAGGGCGTGGCGGATGGCTGCGTCGTCGATACCGTGCTTGCGTGCCGACCGGTGGATCTCCACATCAAAATATTGTAATACGAAAATGGGGTGAAGGGAACCGACCGCCCAACATCTCTGCAGTACGTCTACGTGTCAGCGTGTCGCCCGAAGCCGATCCTAGAAGTGCCGATCTGGTGCACTCTCCGAGATGGGCGTTGTTGTTCGTTTTCTGGTGGTCGGCGTGGCAGGGGCCTTCACGTGGGATCGATAATCAGATAATCTGATTGCGTGCCAGATATCACTGCGACCGATGCGGCCCGTCGCTTCGCCGATCTGCTCGACGGTGTAGAGCATCGTGGCGAGCATTACACCATCGTTCGTCGTGGCAAGGCGGTTGCGCACCTCGAACCTGTGGCCACGGGACGGGGTGCCGATGTCAAGTCGCTGCTGCGCCGGCATCGACCGGATGCAGCCTGGGCTGAGGATCTGCGCGATGTTCGCAGTCTGCTCGAGATCGAGAACCGCAAGTGAGTTTGCTCCTGCTCGACACGACGTTCCTGATCGATGCCGAGCGTGGGGGCGGTGACCTCGATGACGTCATCGGCGACGACGACGACGTGGCAATCGCCGCGGTCACGGTCGCCGAGCTGCTGGTGGGGGTCAGGCTCGCCTCGGCCAAGTGGCAGAAGGCGCGCCGGGCCTACGTCGATGAGATCATCGAGTCGCTGCAGGTCATTGCCTACGACCGCACCGTGGCGGTCGAACACGCCGATCTCCTCGTCGCCGTTCGCGGCCAGGGCCGGCCGCGCGGCGCTCATGACCTGCTGATCGCTGCGACTGCCCGAGCGAGCGACCGGATGGTCGTGACTGCCGACGAGCATGCTTTCGCCGATCTTCCCGGCGTCACCACCATCGGCCATCGGTAGCGCTGGAGGTGCCGATACCGTGCACTCGACGGAATGTGCGTTCGTGTACCCGATTTGGTGATCGGTGCTCCTGAGGCGTATCGACGCCAGTCTGAAGGCGTCGAAATGGCCGGTGGGAGTGCGACGATCCCAACGCCACCACTGAATCACCCTGCGACCCCCAGCCGGCACGCGTTCCAACACAAAACGCGTGGCGGCTGGGGTTTGGGACCTTCTGCGGAAGGCGGTTGCCACCTCCGACATGAACGGTGAACGGCACGCGTTCTTCCGGTCTGGGCGTTCTGCCTTCTGCGTTCAGCGTTTCCACATCGGGCGGGGGAGCGATCCCCCTGCCACCCCCAGCCGGCAATCTAGAACGTAGTCAATTCAGCGGTTCTCGAGGCCGATACTGGACCGGTACCGCCCGGGGAGTGATCTGTGAAGACGACCGTTGGAATGCTGATTGCGGCCACCATGCTGCTCGCCGCCTGCGGCGATGGCGCCGTCGAGGAGCCCGCAGTCGAGACAACCGAGACCACCAGCACCGAGGCCGCCGAGACCACCGCGAGCACGGCGACGCCGGCAACGACGACCACCACACAGCCAACACCAAGCACCACCGCAGCATCGGCGGCGACCAGCGACTTCAAGGCGCTGATCGCCAGGGTCGAAGCCGTCGGCGAGTCCACATCCTCGAGGATCGAGGGCTCGATGCAGATGATCGGGCTGTCCACCACCGAGGGGACCAACGGCGACGCGACGATCCCTTTCTCTGCCGCATATGACAGCGAAACGGGGAACTCGTCCTTCTCGGTGGACACGGCCGCGGCGGCCGCAATCACTCCTGCCGACGACGACGGGCTTGCCGGCATGGAGGATCTGCTCGGCACCGTCGAGCTGCGGGAAATTGGCGACCGTTCGTACATCAAGTTCGGCTTCTTCAACATGATGTTCGGTGCTCAGACCGAGTGGATCTCGATGCCGCGTGAGGAAGGCGCCGAGTTCGGCGACGATCTCACCGAGGGATTCCTGACCGATCCGACCGAGCTGCTCGAGGCGTACGCGGATGCAGACACCCAGGTCGAGGAGATCGGCAGAGAGACGGTCAACAGCGTCGAGACCACCCATTTCGTCATCAACATCGATACCCGGTCGCTGCTCGCCCAGATGTCCGAAGAGGAACGGGCAGAGCTGGAAGCGAACGCCCCCGTGCATACCGGGACGTTCTCGATGGAGGTGTGGCTCTCCGACGAGGGATACCTGGTGCGGATGGTGATGGATGTCGATGGCTCGATGGTGGAGGCGGTGGAGCCCGGCGAGACCTTCGAACGGATGATCTTCACGTTCGATGTCTTCGACATCGGTCGTCCGATCACGATCGAGCCGCCGCCCGCCTCCGAGGTCACCCCGATCGAGGCGTTCACTGGAGTGTTCGAAATCGAGATCGACTGAGATCGGCGGCATGGCAGAACGTCTACCGTCTGGCTTCCACCCTCACGACCCGTTCGGAACGCTGCCCGGCGTTTCGTGCTCTCCGGGTGGAAGGCCAGCTACTCCCCTCGTTTCTCAGCCGATGCGGACGCAGGCCTT
>JBHJOH010000086.1:0-19570 GCA_050329955.1 Acidimicrobiia bacterium
AGACGGATACTCCTCCGGAGCATGCAGAAACTGACAGGGGTGCGCGGTGAGGAGGCCAATCGCAAGGTGGAGGCTCTGGCCGCTCACCTCAGGCTCACGCCCCGCCACCTCGATCTGAAACCCCGCCAACTGTCCGGCGGGCTGAAGCAGCGGGTGGCGATCGCTCGAGCCTTCGCCGGCGATCCCCGGATCGTGGTGTGCGACGAACCCACCAGCGCCCTCGACGTGTCGGTGCAGGCGGCGATCCTCAACCTGTTGGCCTCACTCCAGCACGAGAATCGGACCAGCTACGTCTTCATCACCCACGACATGGGTGTTGTGCGTTACCTCGCCGACCGAATCGCCGTGATGTACCTCGGTCGGATCATGGAGATCGGCACCACCAATCAGGTGTTCGAGGACGGGCCGAACCATCCGTACACCGAGGCGTTGTTGTCGGCCGTTCCCAGCGTGGATGGCGACGTCCGCACGCGCATCCCATTGACGGGCGAGGTACCCAGCCCCGCCAACCCGCCGGCAGGTTGTGTCTTCCACACCCGGTGTCACCGCGTGGTACTGGGGCTGTGCGATGTCACCGAGCCCGAGCCGATCGAGCTGGCCCCGGGCCATCTGTCCCGCTGCCACCTCGATGTGACGACGTTGTCGGAACCGCCGCCGGTCGCCGAGCCGGCCGTCGGTTGAGTTCACAGCTCCCGCACGGCCTGCCAGACCTTGGGGCTTCGGTAGTCCCAGTACTTGGTGCGCTGGACATGGATCGCCTTCCCGCCAGGTAGGCCGGCGGGCAGCGTTCCGTTGTGGATGCGTACGGTCCGGAAGTGAACCGGGACCAGCTCTGCCACGGCTCGGGCGTGGGTGTCGCCTCCCCGCCACGCTTCGCGGTCCTCCGGGGCGGTGTGCAGCACCAGGTTGCCCCAGTTGCCGTCCGACAGCTCGATCGAGCTGTAGATCAGGATGCCGGGATAGTGCTGGAACTCGAGCACAACGGCGGCATCGGCCTTCTCGAGGGCGGTGGCATCGGGCCCGAAGAGCCGCTCGCCGAAAAACCCGACCACACAGATGTCCCGACGTTCCCCGAGTCGCATCGGATCACACAAGACGGTGCGGCGTCCCAGTCCGTGAACGCGCCAGTAGATGGGTTCGTAGGGGCGGATCGAGATGGCGCCCTCGTACAGCTCGCCCATCAGACCCCGCACATCCTCGAGCATGTAGGCCAGGATCTGAAGATCCCGTTCGTACAGCGTCGGTGATGTGAACGGCCTTCCCCTCACCGACTGGTCGGGGCTGAGCAGTTTCACCGTCATGGACCGTGTGACCTCCGTTATATGTTCGGTATCGGAATCGATCCGCCGGGCTTGAGAAACGTCGCCAATCCGATAGATGGCGAGATCGGCATGTGGATCTGCGTCGTTCACGTTTTAGCATGTACAGAACTGTCCAGAGCGTTGGAAATGAGGTCTTCATGCAGGCTCGGGTCGTCATCGTGGGTTCGGGGATCGTTGGCTCCTCGATCGCCTACCACCTGGTGAAACTCGGATGGGACGGGGTCGTCGTCGTCGACAAGGGCCCCATCGCCCACAACCACGGATCGACCTCGCACGCCCCCGGTGGGGTGGTGGCGCTGGGGCATTCGAAACTGCTCACCCAGATGGGTCACTACGGCGCCGATCTCTACGAGTCGTTGCCGCAGTTCGACCCCGGCCGGAGAACCGTGAACGCCTTCGGGGGCCTGGAGTTGGCCATCTCGGAGCGACGCCTCATGGATCTGCAACGGTTGAACGGTGAGGCCAGGAGCTATCACGCCTCGTCGCGGATGCTCACCGTCGAGGAAACCCTGCAGGTCATGCCTCACCTCGACCCCGACGCCCTGGTCGGTTCGCTGTTCATGGAACGCGGCCAGCTGGTGGCGTCCGCCCACCTCAACGCCGCCCTCCAGGCGGCGTGCGGGCCGACCGTCACCTGGCTGGCCAACACCGAGGTCACCGACGTCGAGGTGTCGGGTGGTCACGTCACCGCCGTGCTCACCGCCAACCCCGAGCACCAGCGCATCGAGACCGAACGGGTGGTGATCTCCACCAACATCTGGGGTCCGGTTCTGGGTGACAAGGTGGGTGTGCCGATCCCGCTCCACGCCTACGACCACCAGTACCTGATCTCTCCACCCCTTCCCGAGCTCGACCACTTCGACCCCGCCGATCAGGACCACGAAGTGACGTTCCCGACCATGCGCGAGCTCGACACCTTCATGTACTACCGCCAGCACTGGAACGCCTACGGGATCGGCAGCTACCGGCATCGTCCCATCAGGGTGAGCAGCCACGCCCTGGGGCGGACCGCCATGAACCCGTTCACCCTCGACGACTTCCTCGGTCAGGCGTGGGACACCGCCCAGCGGGTGTTGCCGTTCTTCCGGGGACTCGACCCGGCCACCTTCCCCACCAAGTTCAACGGCATGTTCGCCTTCTCGGTCGACGGGATGCCCATCATCGGCGAGGCCCGTACCAGGGGTCTGTGGGTGTCGACCGCGGCGTGGCTCACGCACGGGGCCGGGGTCGGGAAGATGACCGCCGAGATGATGGTGGAGGGCGACTCCGAGTGGGACCCCCGCCAGGTGAGTCTGCACCGCTTTCACGGATTCCAGGCCACCCCGGCCTACATGGCGGCGGTGTGCGACAAGAACTATGCCGAGGTCTACGAGATCATCCACCCGCGCCAGCCGATCACCTCGCCGCGCAACGTGCGGTTGTCGCTGTTCCATCAGCGCCACCTCGACAACGGAGCCGTCTTCACCGCATTCGCCGGGATCGAGCTGCCCAACTGGTTCGAGGCGAACGCCGGGCTGGTCGATCACTACTCCGACCGCATCCCCGAGCGCAGCGGCTGGGAAGCGGAATTCTGGTCGCCCATCCAGGGAGCCGAGCATCTCGCCACCCGTGACGGCGTGGCGTTGTTCGACCTGCACGGTCTGTCCATCATCGAGGCGCGTGGTCCCAGGGCGGCGGCCTACGCCGATCATCTCTGCTCCAACCGAATGGACCGCAAAGTCGGGACGCTGGTGTACACCACCTGGCTCACGGCCAGAGGCGGGGTCAAGCGCGATCTGGCGGTGGGCCGGGTGGCCGATGACACCTTCTGGTTCTTCGTGGGCGAGGGCACCAGGCCCCAGGACCTGCGCTGGATGGAGGTGGTGGCCGCCGAAGGTGGATTCGACGACGTGGCCATCGCCGACATCTCCGACGCCTGGTCGGCGGTGGGGGTGTGGGGTCCCAAGGCCAGGGAGGTACTCGAGCGGGTGACGTCGGCCGACGTCAGCAACGCCGCCTTCCCCTACTTCGGGGCGCGCTGGATCGACGTGGGCATGGCCAGGGTGTTGGCGCTGCGTGTCTCCTACGCCGGTGAGCTGGGCTGGGAGCTGCACATGCCGGTGGACGCCGCCCTCGGGGTGTGGGACAGCGTGTGGGCCGCCGGCGCCGAGCACGGGATCATCGCCGCTGGGATGGGGGCGTTCGACTCGCTCCGGCTCGAGAAGGGGTACCGGGGATGGGGGAGCGACGTCCACACCGAGTACACCGCTTACGAGGCCGGCCTCGGATGGACGGTCCGGCTCGACAAACCTGCCTTCGTGGGCAGGGACGCCTCCGAACGGTTGGCGGCCACGGCACCCGAGCGCACGCTCTCATGTCTCGTACTCGACGAGGGTGGAGCCGCCTTCGGCTACGAACCCATCCTCGAGGGCGACGACTGTGTCGGGTACGTCACCAGTGGCAACTACGGCTATTCGGTCGGTGCCTACATCGTCTACGGATACCTGCCCGCCGGACTGGCGGTGGAGGGAACCCGGCTCGAGATCGAGTACTTCGGTCGACGGATCGGTGCCACCGTGGCTCCCGACCCGTTGTTCGATCCGAAAATGGAGCGGATGAAGGCGTAGAGGCGGGTCGACGGGTCGACGGGGAACCGACCGCCGCCATCCGGTCAGCGCATGGCGGCGCGAATCGGGTCGTAGTCGGTCGACGCCGCCTCCACGATCCGCTCCAGGCCGGCGGGTACCGCCCGGACGAGGGCCTGGCGCACGGCGTCGGTCTCGACGAGGCGTCGGCTCACACTGAACGGTGGCGCGGGCCAGTCCCTGGTCCGGCCCACCACGAACAACGAGTGCGCCAGCGGATCGGTGGCCAGTCGGTGTTCCCAGATGGTGTGATCGATGGCGGCGACGTCGGCCTCGCCAGCCAGCAGCATGTCGATGGAACGGGCGTGGGTGCCGGACTCGACTACCGAAGCGAACGACACTGGGGAGACCAGGCGGTGGACCCGAAGGGCGTGGTTGCCCGACCACGATCCCACCTCGTTGATGACGAGCCGTCGTCCCGATAGGTCGGCGGCGGCGGGCGAGGCGGCGATGATGACGGAGTGGTACAACGGCCCCGGCTGGCCGGAGAACACGGGGGCGGCGACGATGTCGGCGGCGAGGCGCCCGGAGTCGATCAACTCCACCGTGAGCAGACCACACATCCAGTAGATGTCGGCGCGCTGCCGTTGGATGGTGGCGAGCGTGTCGCCGGAGATCAGCTCCATGTCGAGCTCCTCGGCCAGCCCGGTGGCAATGGGGAGGACGTTGTCGCCCAGATAGGTGACCATGCGCAGCCGCTCCATGGACACGAGTGTACGGGCCCCGGCCCGGAACCACCGTGATGGCGCGCTACGTTTGACCATCATGAGAGTTCGAATGCCGGTGGTTGCGATCGCAGTTGTGCTGGCGGCCTGTACCCCGGTGACATCCACCGGCGATCCCGCCCCTCCCGTCGTCGAGACGATCCCGGTCGAGACGATCCCGGTCGAGACGACCGCGGCGACGGCGGGTGCGGACACGACCGCCCCGACGACGCCCGACACCACCACCACGACGCTCTTCGACCCCACCGGCGACTTCCTCGAGTCGCTCGTCGACGCCCCGGCGGTCACTGCTTCGGTGGTCACCGGCTTCCGGACGTGGCAGCGGACCGACGGCATGTGGGTGGCCGGTCCATTGGCGACCTACGTCGACGGGCCATTCGAGGTGCCACCGCTGGCGGTGGTGACGCCCTCGGGGCTGGTGCATGGGGTAGCGGGAACGGTGGTGGTCGGTGAGCAGGTGGTGGCCACCGGTGTCGGCGAGCTGGCCGATGTGGCGGTGGCTGGGTCGAACGGCGTCGCCGTCACCTTCGATGGGGGGCAGGTGCTCGCCGTGGATCTCGCCACCGGGTCTGTCACCGTGCTCTACGACGGCTCGGGCGAGGTGTCGGGGGCGTCGTACGGGTCGGGCAGGCTGGTGGTGCTGCGCGGCTCGGGGGGTGAGTCTCTGGTCACCGAGGTGGGTTCGGACGGATCGATCGGCACGCTCGATCTGCTCACCGACGGCGCACCGAGATCGGTGGTCGTCACGCCGGACGGTTCCACCCTCGTGTTCTCCACCGACGCCGACGACACCTCGGTGTACACGTTGGCGGTGGGCAGCCAGGGACCGGCGTCGGCCATCCCCCTCCCGGTCGAAGGGCCCATCACCCGACTCGACACCGACGGCGACTGGGCAGCGGGCATGGTGGGCGACCAGTCGTTCCTGCTCGATCTCGCCTCGGGTGTCGCCTTCGTCGGGCCGGAAGGCGTCCGCTTCACGTTCGACCGCTCGTCGCGTGCGTACACGGGGCCAGGGGTCGAGCGGATCATCGACGGTCGGTTCTTCGGGTGGGTCCGGTCGGCCGGTGCCGGCGCCATCGAGTTCGACGAGGCCGAGTTCCTCACCGGGGAGGACGCCGCCGCAGCAGCCGGGGCAGCGGGGGAGGAGTCACCCCCGCCCAACGACTTCTTCATCCGCAACACCACCGAGGACACCACCCCGCTCCCGTTGGCAGAGGATCCCGACATCCGCATCCAGGGCAATGTCCTCCAAGCAGGCATCGGCCTCGAACCGGTGAGGCTGGCCCAGTGGCTCCTCCTGCTGGAGGGCGACACCAGCGTCATCGACTTCGAGTGGTACGGCGCCGGAGCGTTGCCCTACTGGATCACGGTGGAGGGCGGAAAGGTCGTGGCGCTCGAAGAGGTGTATCTCCCCTGAGCACCGGTCGGGCCGTCGGCAGACTCCATCGACTGCCGGCAATTCCGGATCAGGCGCCCGGCAAATTCCGATTAGGGCGTCGGCAAATCCCGATTAGAACCCCGGCAAATCCCGATTGGCGACTATCCTGAGGACTATGACTGAGGTCGGCAGACGCGCCGAGAAGATTGCGATCGAGTTGCTGGCAGGCTTCAGGGCGCTCGTCGTGAATGGCCCCCGACAGGCGGGCAAGAGCACGCTGGTGCAGCGCATCCAGTCTGGCAGGGGCGATGTCTTCAATCTCGACGATGCGGCGCTCCTCGATCGGGCGGTGAACGACCCGACGGGCTTCTTGGCACAGCTTCCGGAAAGCGTGGCGATCGATGAGTTCCAACGTGGCGGCGATCCATTGCTGCTCGCACTCAAGGTGCGCGTCGATGGGTCTCGTGAACCCGGCCAGTACCTCCTTGCCGGGTCGACGCGGTTCCTCACCACGCGGCGACTGTCAGAGACGATGACCGGCCGGGTGGGCATTCTCGACCTGTTGCCGCTGTCGGCGGGTGAGATCCGCGGTGTCCGGGAGACCTTCATCGAGCGAGCCTTCGAAGGCGGCTCCGAGCTGGGAATCGGGGCCGAGCGGATCGATCGTGTGGAGTACGCACAGATGATTGCGGCCGGTGGGTTTCCGGAGTTGGTGCTCGGTTCCCATGCGCAGCGGTTTCGGACGGCATGGTGTGATTCCTACGTCCAGACGGTGACAGCGGTGGCCAACCTGGAGCAGGTTGCGGAGGTCAGGAGACCGCGCGCCATGATCGACCTGCTCGGGCAAGCTGCCGCCCGGTCCGCCGGTGAGGTCGTTCACAGCGACCTGGCACGGGAGGTGGTGGTCGATGAAGGCACGATCAGGAGTTATCTCGATGTTCTGTCGACCCTCTACCTCCTGAGGCTCCATCCGGCTTGGTCCACGAGCAGTACCAACCGGGCGAAGAAGCGCCCCAAGCTCCACTTCGTCGACACTGCACTGGCAGCCCACCTGATCGGGGTGACGGGCGACCAGCTAGCCGAACTGGACTCGCCATGGTTCGGGCCGCTCCTCGAGAGCTACGTTGCGGCTGAGTTGTCGAAGCAAGCGAGCTGGTCTGAGCGGCCGGTGAAGCTGTCTCACTACCGCGACCGCGACCAGCGAGAGGTCGATCTCATCCTCGAGCGCGGACGAGAGATCGTCGGAATCGAGGTGAAGGCGAGTGCCAGCCCAACGGCCCGCCATGCCAAGCACCTCGCCTATCTCCGCGATCGTCTGGGGGCTCGGTTCAAAAGCGGGATCGTCCTCCACACGGGTACCCACGTCACGCCACTCGGAGACCGATTGATAGCCGTTCCGGTTTCTGCGCTGTGGGCGAGCTGATGGTGCTTGCCGTTCTTCTCAGTCGCTCGAAGGTGCCGACAGAAGCCATATCGCCGCGGCATTGACGGCATCGTGCAAGTGGCCTGTTGCCAGGAGTTCGTCGCCTCGCGTTGGATATAGTCGAAGAAGACTTGCGCCATTCAAGGCGCCGACTGGTGCCCACGTGACTCCGTCTATCGACCTCATCAACTGAGTCGCAGGTGTATCCGTGAGTGGATCTCGGTTCCCAAGAGCGTAGAACTGGGAGTCATCAACGACGATCGAGTCGAGCAACGGTCCAACGACCTCGTCAGCTGACGGCTCTCCCGAGCGTGACACTCGCGTCAGGAACATCGCACGGAGGGGTTGATCGCCGTTCCCGTTGTCGGCCTGCCACCAGGTGAGCAACAAGCCGTCCACGACGCGGCTGTCGATGGCTCGCAGGTTCACCATTGCTGGTTCGGTCAGATGCGCAGTCAGGGGTGACAGGTCATCGATCTGCCAGCTCCCCGCAACGTTCCGGATCAGCAGCGGGTGGGGTGGTGACGTCGACGAGTCGGCGCCATCGATCTCGGCGCGCTCGTCGAGACGGGCGGACGCCACGATCGTTTCCACGCCGTCGTGTACGAGGACGTGGTGGAGGTAGAAGATCGTTCCGACGTCGGACGACACGACTTCGCTGGTCCAATCGCCGCCGTTGCGGGACCGCCAGACCGTCACGTCGGTCCGCTCGTCATAAGACGATGGGGAGGAGAGCCCGGCGGCCAGCCATCCGTTGGCCGTCACCCCCAGGACTTGCACGCTCGCCTCCGCGGTCCCAGCGGGGAGGGGGAGTGGGAGTTCTTGCCAGGACTCGCCTGACCATCGGGACAGCGACGGATCGGAGTTCGTGGACGTGCTGATGGCGAGTATGGCAGTCCCATCAGAAACCGCAGAGAGCTCTTCGGTGGCACCGACTTGCCGCCACACCTCCGTCCAAGAGCGTCCGTCGGTGCTGGTGAGTGTGAACGCCGGCCAGGGATCCTCGTGGGTGTTCTCGATGCCGGTGACGAGGAACCCATCGGGCGTTTCGACGATCGGGCCGAGGCTCACCTCCCCGGGCCGTTCCCAGATCGGAGCACCGAGATCGATCACCGGCTGGTTCGGTGCGGCACCGCTCCTCACGGTGGTGTTGGCGACTTCGCCGGTTCGCGACGGTGCCAAGCCGAACGGGAGTATCGCGATGGCAACCGCCAGGAACGCCACGCCTCCAATCCAGGCGCGGGACAACCGCAACCGTTCGACGTCTTGTTCACCGTGGCGGATGTCCTCGAGGTCAGGACCGGCCGGCGTGGTCTCCATCAGAGAACCAAGGGCCGATCGAAGCCTCTGCACTTCGGGCTCGCTGAGTCTCATGACAGGGCTCCCTTCAGCTTTCGTCGCGCATTGAACAGGTACCGTTTGACGCTGCCCGAAGACAGGCCCATGACTTCGGCGATCTCGTCGACCCGGTGGCCCTCCCAGTAGTAGAGGACGATGGCGGCACGCTGGCGGACGGGGAGTGCCCAGACCGCCATGAGGACGTGGGTGTGCTCGCCTATCTCGTCGTGAGCGACCACTTCCTCGGGGAGAGGCACGGTCCCGACACGTCGGAGCAGGCTGCGCGCCTCGTTCAGTACCGCCTTGTAGAGATAGGCCCTCGGGTTCTCGAGGTCGGTGAGCGGGCGGCGCTTGATGGTCCGGAGCACCACCGTCGAGACGACATCCTCAGCGTACGAAGGTCCGACCAGGCCGGTCGCATACCGAAGCAGCTCGTCGCGGTGCTTGGCATAGATCTCGCCGTCGGGTGTCACGAGTCTTCAACGCTCGTTCGAGTCGAATGGTTGTACTCGAAGCTCATCCGGGACCCCGGATTCGCACCATGCGGCGCTCGGCGGTCGGCTACTCCACAAAATGTCTACGCGATAACCAGCAAAATGTCTACGACTCTCAGGTCCTCAGAGGTGCCGCGAAAGCAGTCGTCCGGTTTCTGCGAGGTCTCGGCCGATCTGGTCGGGGTCACGCTCGCCGGGGAAGCGGTAGCTGGGCCCGAAGGTGCTGACCATCGCCACCAGGTTGTCGGAGCTGTCGAGGACGGGGGCGGCGACGGCGCTGATGCCCTCGAGCCACTCGTCGAACGCCCAGGCGTAACCGCGGCGTCGGATGTCGGCCGAGCGGCGGCGGATGGCGTCAGGATCGGTTATCGTCTTGGGGCTGGGGGCGTCGAGGGGGGTCTCCAGATAGGCGTCGAGGCGTTCCGCCGGCCACCACGCCATCAACACGAACCCGGCGGCGACGGTGTGCGGCTGGAACCGTTGCCGGGTCCAGTTGGGGACCTGGATGGGGTTGTCGCTCTGCACCTGGACGGTGTAGATGACCGCGGCGCCGTCGGCCACGGCCAGGGCGGAGTCCTCGCCGTAGCGGTCGGTCAGCTCGGCGAGATAGGCGTGTGCCACCCCGAGCAGCTGTGACGGGCGCTGGACCGACCCGGTGATTGCGGGGAGAGCCGGGCCGGAGGTGTAGCTGCCCTCGGACAGGCCACGGGCCACCATCCCGATCGACTCCATGGTCGCCAACAGCCGGGAGAGGGTCGACTTGGGGAGCCCGGTCTCGACGGCGAGGTCGCGGAGGGCCACCTCGGAATGGGCGGCCAACACCCGGAGGATGTCGAAGGCCCGGAGCACCGATTGAACGTGGTCGGCCATTGACGCGGCGTCTCCCTGCGCGATATCGTTGGGTCCACTATACAGAACGTTCCGGATCACGGAACGACGGCAGCGAAACCCACTCGGGCGAGGGAGACGAACATGCGGCCATCCGGCAAGGTGATCGTGACCTGTGCGGTGACGGGCAGTGCCCACACCCCAACCATGAACACCGACATTCCCATGACCATCGAGGACCACGTCGAGCAGTCGGTGGCCGCCGCCGAAGCCGGTGCAGGTGTCATCCACCTCCACGCCCGTGACCCCCGCGACGGGCGTCCGGTTTCGGATCCGGGGATCTTCCGGGAGTACTGCGCCGGCATCAAGGAGCGCTCCGACGCGGTGATCTCGATCACCACCGGCGGCGCCACCGGCCAGTCGGTGGAGGAGCGACTGCAGGTAGTGCGCGATCTCAAGCCGGAGTTGGCCACCTGCAACCTGGGCACCATGAACTATGGCCTCTTCCAGATGATCCCCAAGTACGAGGGCCGCTGGAAGTACGACTGGGAGGAGCCCTATCTCGCCTCCACCAAGGACGAGCCCTTCGTGAGCCGGTTCTCCGACATCGAATACATGCTCACGGTGTTGGCCGCCGAGACCGGGTGCCGCTTCGAGTTCGAGGCCTACGACATCGGCCACCTCTACACGCTGGCGTTCTTCGCCGACCAGGGTCTGGTGCCGACGCCGATCTTCATGCAGTTCGTGATCGGCACCCTGGGCGGGATCGGCCCCGACGTCGAGAACGTCTTCCACATGAAGGAGGCGGCCACCCGGCTGTTCGGGAACGACGCCGAGTGGGGCATCCTCGGCGGCGGGCGCGCCCAGTTCGACCTGATCACCGCCGGCGCCACCCTGGGTGGCAACGTTCGGGTCGGTCTCGAGGACTCGATCTATCTGCGCAAGGGCAAGCTGGCCGAGTCGAACGCCGACCAGGTGGAGAAGATCGTCCGCATCCTCGACGAGCTGTCGCGTGAGCCGATGACCGCCGACGAGACCCGGGAGGTCCTCGGCCTGAAGGGCATCGACCAGGTGAACTTCTGATGGCTCCAATCACCACCCGTTCTGGGGACGAAAACGACCCTCTGACGGTCGATTCGGTCCCCAGTTCGGAGAGCGGGGGACCCCCAACCCGTTCTGGGGGCAAAACCGACACTCTGGAGTTCGATTTCGTCCCCAGAACGATGGATGGCGGGGGTGGCCTGTGAGATTCGGCGTGGTGGGGACCGGTGTCATCGGGGCGGGCTGGGCGGTACGCGCCCTGTCGCGCGGCTGGGACGTGATCGCCAGCGACCCGGCTCCGGGGGCCGAGGAACGGCTCCACGCCGCCATCGAGCGGGCGTGGCCGTCGGTTCGCAAGATCGGCCTCTACCCGGGAGCCGACCCGAGCCGGGTGACGTTCGTTCCATCACCGGAAGCGGTGGGGGAGCGGGCCGACTTCGTCCAGGAATCGGCGCCCGAGAACGTGGAACTCAAACAGCGGGTGCTGCGGGCGATCGATGCCACCGCCGGACCCGAGGTGGTCATCGGCTCGTCGACCTCGGGACTGCTCCCGAGCCTGCTCCAGGACGGGATGCGCCATCCTGAGCGCCTGGTGGTGGGACACCCATTCAACCCGGTGTACCTGCTGCCGCTGGTGGAGGTTCTGGGCGGGTCGGCGACGTCAGCCGATGTGGTTCAGCGGGCCCTGGCGATCTACGACGACCTCGACATGCACGCCCTGCACGTGCGCACCGAGGTGGACGGATTCCTGGCCGACCGGCTGCAGGAAGCACTGTGGCGGGAGATCCTCCACATGATCTCCGAGAACGTGGCCACTACCGGTGAACTGGACGAGTCGATCGTGTACGGACCCGGCATCCGCTGGGCGGCGATGGGAACCAACCTGATCTACCACCTGGCCGGAGGCGAGGCGGGGATGCGGCACATGCTCGAACAGTTCGGACCCGCCTTGGAGTGGCCGTGGACCAAACTCGTCGCCCCGCCGCTGACCGACACCCTCATCGACCGGATGGTCGAGGGCACCCAGGTCCAGGCCGCCGGCCGCTCCATCGGCGAGCTGGAACGACTGCGCGACGATGCCCTGATCTCGGTGATGTACTCGCTGCGTGAGTCGAAGCTCGGGGCGGGGGCGATCATCGCCCGCCGGGAGGGTCGCACCGTCGACCGGGCCGCACCCACCCGCTGGACCCCGGGGATGGAGATCGACACACCGCTGCCGCTCTACCAGTGCCGGGTCGCTCCCGACTGGGTGGACTACAACGATCACATGACCGAGTCGGCGTACCTGCTGGCCTTCGGCTGGGCGTCCGACGCCTTCTTCCGCTACATCGGCATCGACGAGGACTACCGGGCTGCCCAGCACTCGTTCTACACCGTCGAGAGCCATCTCGTCTACACCAGGGAGTGCTCCACCGGTGAGCCGCTGCGGTTCACCACCCAGCTCCTCGGCCACGACCACAAGCGGCTCCACATCTTCCACGCCATGTACCACGGTGACAGCGGTGACCTGCTCTGCACCAACGAGCAGGTGCTGGTTCACGTCGACATGGAGGCGGGACGGTCGGCGAACACGTTGGAGGGGCCGAAGTCGGTCCTCGACGAAATCTGGAAGGTGCACTCGCAGATGGAGCGGCCGGCGAAGGCCGTGATGGAGGTGGCGGCTAGATGACGATCAGCCAACACGCGGCGGCCGAAGGCCGCACCGGCCGACCGGCGTCTGTTCGGGCCGGCCGCGGAACAGATGTGTCCTCGCGGTGCCGGCCCGAAGTCGGCCGGAGGTAGTCGATGAATTTTTCATTGAGCGATGAGCAGAAGATGATGGTGGACGTGGTCAGGGCCTTCGTGGAGAAGGAACTGATGCCGTACGAGGACGAGGTCGAGAAGACGGGAGACGTCCGGCCCGAGCTGGTGGAGCAGATCAAACGGAAGTCGCTCGACGCCGGGATCTACGCCGCCAACATGCCCGAGGAGTTGGGCGGGGGCGGACTCGACAACCTGACCCTCGCCCTGATCGAGCGGGAGTTCGGCACGACCTCCTACGGCTTGCAGTACATCGTGGCCCGGCCGTCGAACATCCTGCGGGCCTGTGTCGGCGACCAGGTCGACACCTATCTGCTCCCGACCATCCGGGGCAAGCGGGTCGAATGCCTGGCGATGTCGGAGCCCGACGCCGGTTCGGACCTGCGGGGGATGAAGTGTCGGGCGGTGCGTGACGGCGACGAGTACGTGATCACCGGGACGAAACACTTCATCAGCCACGCCGACCTGGCCGACTACGTGATCCTCTTCGCCGCCAGCGGCGAAGAGGACACCCCCCGAGGACCACGCAGGCTGATCACCAGCTTCCTCGTCGACATGGGCACCCCTGGGTTCGAGGTCCAGAAGGGCTACAACTCGGTGAGCCACCGCGGCTACCACAATTCGATCCTCAGCTTCGACGAGTGCCGGGTTCCCGTGAGCCGGATCCTCGGTGAGGAGCACCACGGCTTCGACGTGGCCAACACCTGGTTGGGGGCTACCCGGCTCCAGGTGGCCGCCACCAGCCTGGGGCGGGCGGACCGGGCGATCGCCATCGCCACCGAGTGGGCGGCCAACCGCCGCCAGTTCGGACAGCAGATCGGCAAGTTCCAGGGGGTGTCGTTCAAGCTGGCCGACATGGCCACCCAACTCGCCGCCGCCGAGCTGCTCACCTACCGGGCGGCCTGGAAGGCCGATCAGGGCACGATGAGCGACACCGACGCCGCCATGGCCAAGCTGGTCTCGACCGAGATGCTTGCGTTCGTCACCGACGAGGCCATCCAGATCCTCGGTGGGATGGGTCTCATGGACGAGTTGCCGCTCGAACGCTTGTGGCGGGACGCCCGGGTGGAACGCATCTGGGACGGGACGTCGGAGATCCAGCGCCACATCATCAGCCGTGCGATGTTGCGCCAACACGGTGGGTGATCTCGCCCGCCTCCTCGACCCGGCATCGGTCGCCTTCATCGGCGGTGAGCGCGCCGCCTTTGCGATCGAACAGTCCCGTCTGCTCGGCTTCGACGGGCCGATGTGGGCGGTGAACCCGTCCCGGGATGCGTTGGCCGGGGTACCGACCGTTGGCTCCGTCGCCGATCTCCCGGCGGTACCCGATGCGGCCTTCGTGGCGGTCGATCGGGTCCGGTCGATCGAGGTGGTGGCCGCACTGCGAGAACTCGGTGCCGGGGGAGCGGTGTGTTACGCCTCGGGCTACGCCGAGTCGGGCCCGGAAGGTGCCGACCTGCAGGCCCGACTGGTGGAGGCGGCCGGAGAGATGCCGATCATCGGTCCGAACTGTCACGGCTACGTGAACGCCCTGTCCGGTGCGGTGTTGTGGCCGGATGTGCAGGGGTGTCGTCCGGTCGAGCGGGGCGCGGCGATCGTCACGCAGTCGGGCAACCTGGCGATCAATCTCACCATGCAGCAGCGCGGTCTGGCGTTGAGCCACGTGATCACACTCGGCAACCAGGCCGGAATCGGGATCGAGGACTGTGTCGAGTTCCTGGTCGCCGACGATCGGGTCACCGCCATCGGGCTGCACGTCGAAGCACTGTCCGACCCTGCCCGCTTCGCACGTGTTGCCCTGAGGGCGCACGAGCTGAGAAAGCCGATCGTGGCGCTCAAGACCGGCATCACCGATGCCGGTGCCACCATCGCCCGTACGCACACGGCCTCCCTGGCCGGATCGGGTGCCGCCTACAGGGCGCTGTTCGATCGGGTGGGAGTCGTCCAGGTCGACTCGCTGCCGGTGCTGCTGGCGACGTTGGCGGTACTCGGCGCCCACGGGCGGTTGCCGGGCAACCGGCTGACCTCGCTGTCGTGCTCGGGTGGCGAAGCCGGGTTGATCGCCGATCGTGCCGCCGCCTTCGACGTCACGTTTCCGGCGTTCGGACCCGAGCAAGCCGCACGGATCGCCGACACGTTGTCCAACCGGGTGCCGATCACCAATCCGCTCGATTACCACACCTTCATCTGGGGAGACCGCGCCGCCATGACGGCGTGTTTCTCGGCGGCTCTGTCGGGTGGGGTCGATGCCGGCATCCTCGTGATCGACTTTCCCGCCCCAGGGGCCGACGACACCTGGTGGTGGCCCACCCTCGAGTCCTTCGTGGAGGCCCACCGGGTCACCGGCGTTGCCGGGGTCGTCACCTCGACGCTCCCCGAGAATCTGCCGGTAGGGGTGGCCCGGTGGCTGACCGAACGCGGCGTCCCCGCCCTTCCCGGCATCGACGACGCTCTGGCGGCTCTCGCCGGCGCGTCCCGGCCCGCGCCAGTCGATCCGACCCCGCCGCTCGCCTCCGCAATCGGGACGGGCGTGACCGGAACGCTGGGGGAACAGCAGGCGAAGGTGCTGTTGTCGGAGGCGGGGGTGGCGGTACCGCCCGGGTTGGTGGCACCCCGGAGCGGGCTGGCGGCGGCGGCGTCCGCCATCGGTTACCCGGTGGTGCTCAAGGCGATCGGGCTCGATCACAAGACCGAAGCGGGGGGAGTGGCGGTCGGTCTCGGCAGCGACGCAGAATTGGAGAGGGCGGCGACGTCGATGGCGGCGCTCGGTTCGAGCTTCCTCGTCGAACGCTTCGAGTCGAATGCGGTGGCCGAACTGGTGGTGGCTGTGCGGCGCGAGCCTCCGCTCGGGTGGGCTGTCACGATCGGTTCCGGCGGTGTGCTGGTCGAACTGATGGCCGACACGGTCACCCTGCTGGCGCCTGTCACCGCCGATGAGGTGGAGGCCGCACTCCGATCGCTGGGCGTTTGGCCGCTGCTCGCCGGGCACCGCGGTCGGGTCGGTGGCGATGTCGCCGCCACGGTGGATGCCATCACCCGGCTGGTCGAGATGGTGGTGTCGGATGGGAGCTTCTTGGAGTTCGAGGTCAATCCGCTGCTGGTGCTGTCAGACGGCGCAGTGGCGGTCGACGCCCTCGCTGTGATCGAGTTGTGAAGCGGGTGTTCGAACCCGGTCCAGGTTTCCGGATGAGGAGGACGGCATGGAACAGGATCTGATCGTGGAGCGTACGCCGCCGGTGCTGACCATCACCATCGCCCGGGGCAAGGCCAACGCCATCGATGCGGCGACCTCGCGGCGGATGTCGAACCTCTTCGAGGAGTTCCGCGACGACCCCGCCTACCGGGTGGCGATCCTCACGGGGGCCGGGGAACGGTTCTTCACCGCCGGCTGGGACCTCAACGCCGCCGCCGACGGAGAGGCGTTCGAGTCCGACTACGGCGTCGGGGGGTTCGGCGGGTTCCCCGAGCTTCCCGGGCTGACCAAGCCGGTGATCGTTGCGGTCAACGGGATGGCGGTGGGTGGCGGTTTCGAGATGGCGATGGCCGCCCACCTGGTGGTGGCGGCTGACCACGCCGAGTTCTTCCTGCCCGAGACCAGGGTCGGCATCATCCCCGATGCCGGGAGCATGTGGCTTCCCCGGCTTCTGCCGCGCCAGCTCGCCCATGAGATCCTGTTCGCCGGCCGCAGGCTGTCGGCTGCTGAAGCCGCCCGCCATGGGCTCGTGAATCGGGTGGTGCCGGGCGCCGAGGTGATGGGCGCCGCCCGGGAGTTGGCCGACCGGGTGGTGGCGGCGGCGCCGCTGGCGGTGGGTGCCATTCTCGAGCTGATCAGCGCCACCGATGGCCTCTCGGCGGCAGCCGCCCACGCCGCCATGCGCTCGGGTGACATGGCCCTGTACGAGGCGATGCTGGTCTCAGAGGACGCCCAGGAGGGGCCGCGGGCCTTCGCCGAGAAGCGATCGCCCCGGTGGAGTGGCCGCTGAGGGGGCGTTCGGTGCGAACGGCCATGGACGGGCCCTGTTCATCGTCGGATAGCTGGTTCCACTTGACGGAACTGTTCCACATCGCGGGACGGTGGCGGGTATCCTGCCGCCATGCCACGTGAAAGCTCTACCCGTGCCGGTCGTCGTGCCAGCCGGGGCTCCGGTCTTCGTCAGCTGCCGTGGCGGAGCCTCACCAACCCGTACCGGCCGATGGAAGTCCTGACCGACGACCAGATCGAGGCCATCCACGACGCCTCGCTCCAGATCCTGGAGCGGATCGGGATGGACTTCCTGCACCCTGAGGCGTTGGAGATCCTCGCCGCCAACGGCGCCGACGTCGAGGCGGGCACCGAGCGGGTCCGGTTCGACCGCGATCTGATCCTCGAGCACGTGGCCAACGCTCCCGCCGGGTTCACGATGCACGCCCGCAACCCGGCCCACGATCTGGAGCTCGGCGGTAGCAACGTCAACTTCTGCTCGGTGGCTAGTGCCCCCAACGTATCGTCACTCGACGGGGGCAGGCGGCCCGGCACCTTCGCCGACTACCAGGACTTCCTGCGGCTGGGGCAGGCGTTCAACATCATCCACCTGTTCGGCGGATACCCGGTGGAGCCGATCGATCTGCCACCCGCCACCAGGCATCTGGCCGCCCTCGGGTCGTTCATCACCCTCACCGACAAGGTGTTCCACGCCTATTCGCTGGGACGGGGGCGGATCATCGATGCCCTCGAGATCGTCCGGATCGGGCGGGGCATCACCCGGGAGCAGCTAGCCGCCGAGCCCTCGCTGTTCACCATCATCAACACCTCGTCGCCGTTGCGGCTCGACGGGCCGATGATCGAGGGTCTGATCGAGATGGCCCGCATGAATCAGGTGGTGGTGATCACCCCGTTCACGCTGTCGGGTGCGATGGCCCCCGCCTCCATCGCCGGCGCCCTCGCCCAGCAGAACGCCGAGGCGTTGGCCGGGCTGGCCTTCACCCAGATGGTCAACCCGGGAGCACCGGTAGTGTACGGGGGGTTCACGTCCAACGTCGACATGAGATCGGGTGCCCCGGCGTTCGGTACCCCCGAGTACACGAGAGCAGCGCTTGCGGGTGGCCAGCTGGCGCGCCGCTACGGGATCCCGTACCGCTCGTCCAACGCCAACGCCTCCAACGCGGTGGATGCCCAGGCGGCGTATGAGTCCGAGATGTCACTGTGGGGGGCCGTGATGGGCCACGCCAACCTGGTCATGCACGGGGCCGGCTGGATGGAGGGGGGGTTGGTGGCCAGCTTCGAGAAGTTCGTCATCGACGTGGAACTGCTGCAGATGATGGCCGAGGTGATGGAGCCGTTGAAGATCGACACCGCCGAGCTGGCGGTCGACGCCATCGGCGACGTGGGGCCGGGTGGCCACTTCTTCGGGTCGGCGCACACCCTCGAGCGCTACGAGACCGCCTTCTACGCACCCATCGTGTCGGACTGGCAGAACTTCGAGAACTGGGTCGACTCGGGCTCGCTCACCGCCGAGCAGCGAGCCCACAAGGTCTACAAACAGGTCGTGGCCGACTTCGAGCCGCCACCGCTCGATGACGCCATCCGGGCCGAGCTCGATGACTTCATCGGGAGGAGAACCTCCGAGGGCGGTGTGGGGTAGGCTGGGCGTCAAGGCGTGATTCCGGTCCCGTTGACCTGTTGACCTGTTGACCCGTTGACCTGTTGACCCGTCGCTCGTTCCGATCGGCGCGACCTCTCGGTCAGCCGAACATGTCGAGCGTGCCGCCAACGCTCGGCGACAGCGAGTCCCGCATCATCGCCAGCATGGCTGAGCTCTGGATGGTGGCGGCGTCGAGGGCCTTGCCCAGCACCGCCACGTCGACCGCCTGAGCGGTTTGGGCGGGTGCGGTCATCGCCTCGACCATGGCATTCACTTGTGCGATGGATGATGTGTCCATGGCCTTCTGGTCGGCTCCCGAATGGCCCGCTCAAGAGAACGGCTCGGGAAATCCGCGTTGTTCCGGTCGCCTTGAACGCTCCGACCGGAGGGGTCGGCCAGGCTCGAGCGAGTCGTTCCGGACATCCGCCCGACTCGGCTGAGGGGCCTCCGACCTCGGGTAGCATGACATCGCCATGTCAGGCACACCTTCCTTCCGGAATGTCGCGATTGTCGCGCACGTCGACCACGGGAAAACCACCCTGGTCGATGCCATGCTGCGCCAAACCGGCGTGTTCGCCGCCCATGAGGCGGTGGTCGACCGCATCCTCGACTCCAACGATCAGGAGCGCGAACGCGGCATCACCATCCTTGCCAAAGCCGCCTCGGTCGAGTGGAAGGGTGTCCGCATCAACCTGGTCGACACCCCGGGCCACTCCGACTTCGGCGGAGAGGTCGAGCGGGCGCTCGCCATGGTCGACGGGGTACTGCTGCTGGTCGATGCCGCCGAGGGCCCGCTACCCCAGACCCGCTACGTGCTGTCCAAGGCGCTCTCGCTGGGCCTGCCTGCGGTGGTGGTCATCAACAAGGTGGACCGAGCCGACGCCCGACCCGAGGAGGTCGTCGACGAGGTCTACGAGCTCTTCTTCGATCTGGGCGCCTCCGAAACCCACATCGAGTTCCCGATCGTGTCTTCCGT
>JBHJOH010000087.1:0-33565 GCA_050329955.1 Acidimicrobiia bacterium
CCACCTCCCCCCCACCCGAGTCCCCCCGCTTCGCCCGACGGCTGCTGATGGCGGCGGTGACGTTGGTGGTGGCGGCCACCTCGCTGGTGTTCGTGGGTCGGCTGCTGCTGGCCGACGCCGGCACGCCGATCCTGGTCCCCCAGACCCAGTCCCCGGGGCGAGCCCCCGTGCTTCCCTCCAGCACGGTGGTGGTGGTGATCGCCCCCTCCACCACCATCCCCGTCCAGCCGGTGGCGGTGACGGCGGTGCGCTCGGTCGATCCCTTTGGGGAGGGCGAGGAGAACGACGAGCGACTCGGGAACATCATCGACAACGACGAGTCCACCGCATGGCGCACCGAGCGCTACGACGATCCGCTCCCTGCCCTCAAGCCGGGTGTCGGCCTGGCGATGGAGGTCGGCGAAACCGCCACCTCCATCGAGCTGGTCGGCCTCACGGAAGGTGTCGACTATGAGATCGGGTGGGCGGAGGCCACACCCGAGGATCCGACCGACTGGGAGCTGGTGGTGCGGGGACACAACGTCGGCGCCGGCTTGGCGCTGCAGCTGCCCGAACGGCCCGCCGGGTGGTGGGCGGTGTGGCTCACCGATCTTCCCCCCTCCCCCGACGGTGGCCACCTGGCCGAGCTGTCCGAAGTACGATTCAGTCGATGACCGGCGACAGTGACGTCGAGCTGATCGGTCTTGTCGCCAAGGGTCACGCCGCGGCGCTGGACGAGTTGATGCGTCGACACGAGGATCTCGTGTTTGCTGTCTGCCTGCGGCTGATGGGCTCCCGGGAGGCTGCCCTCGACGCAGCCCAGGAGACCTTCCTCACCGTGTTCCGCAAGGCCGACCGCTACCGGGCCGAGGCCGCCTTCAGCACCTGGCTGTACCGGGTGGCCACCAACACCTGTTTCGACCAGCTTCGCAAGGCGAAACGTCGCCGCACCGAACCCATCCCCGAGTATCACGACCCGGTCGACGTCTCCACGGTCGACTCCTTCACCTCGGTCGAGTTGAAACCGTCGATCGAGGCGGCGCTCATGGCCATCCCGGTCGACTACCGCACCGCGGTGGTGCTGTCCGACATCCACGGGCTGGGTATCGCCGAGATCTCCGACGCTCTGGAGATCCCGGCCGGCACCGTGAAATCCCGGGTGTTCCGGGGGCGGCGGCTGTTGGCCGAGATTCTCGGGAACATCAACGACACATGACACGTCAAACACCGTAGAGACCATGCACGACAGTCACGACCCCGATCTCATCGCCGATTACGCCGACGGCAGCCGCGACCCGGCCGCCGAGCGGCTGCTCGACTCATGTGCCGAGTGCCGGGCCGAGCTGGCGTTGCATCAGGAGATGCGAAGCCTCCTCGCCGGTACGGCCCCCGTCGCCATGACCGATGACGAACGTGCATCCCTGCGGTCTTCGGTACGGGCCGGCATCGATCAGCCCGCCCCCGTCATTCCTCTCGCGGCCCGTCGTCAGAGCCGCTGGCTCAAGCTGGGTTCGGTGGCGGCGGCGATGTTCGTGACGGTGGGCTTGGCCGGGGTCTTCACCCAGCAGGGCGGAAACGACACCTCCGACGCCTTCGAAGCCGCCGCCGGTTCGGCGGAATCCGCCACGGAAGAGGTCTTCTCCCTCGAGGCGGCCACCGAAACCACCGCCGCCGGCGAAGTCTCCGGTTTCGTGGCGGAGGAGCGGTCGGCCGACGACCAGGCCCCATCCGGGACCACCTCCGCCGCCGAGAGCCCGCCGGTGGGTGGTGCCGACGCCACCGCCATCGGGGTGGGCATTCTCACCGACGCCGGACCTGTCACCAGGGTCGAGCTGGATGGCCAACTCGACGCCCTCATCGACCTGCTCACCAATCAGCTCGCCTCCGAGCAACTCGACACCACCTGGTTCAACGATCGCGAGATCCCCGCCCCATCGTGTCTCACCTCCGAGGCGCTGCCGGTGTTCGGGGTGATCAATGCCACCATCGACGACGCGGATGTTCAGGCGTTCGTGGTCTTCGACGCCACCAGCTCCGAGTACCGGGCCGACATTCTGCTGGTGGATGGGTGCGCCCCCGTCGAGTGAGTTTGCCACTTGTGCTGCAATCGTTTGCAGCCACGGGCCCGGTCAGTCATCTAGTGTTGTGACCATGGAAGACCTCGCCCCTCGTTTCGCCGACCTGCTCGAGTCGAGCGCGGCCAAGGTGCGCGCCCTCACCGTCGACCGGGCCCGGCGCGGCATCACAATTGCGTCACTGGCGGTCCCGGCGCTCGTTCTGGCCATGTTTGCGGTGGTGTTTCTCTTCATGACCATCCATACGGCCCTGGCCATCCTGGTGGGTCAATGGATCGCCTACGCCATCCAGGCGGGACTATTCGCGCTGGGCGGCGCGTTGTTGTGGACGAAGCGAGTCTCGAAGGAAGAAACGTGAGCACTGTCGAAGATCTCATCATCATCGGAAGCGGCCCGGCGGGATACACCGCCGCCCTCTACGCCGCCCGAGCCGACCTCAACCCGCTGGTCTTCGAGGGAAGCCAGTCCGGCGGTCAGCTCATGATCACCACCGACGTCGAGAACTATCCGGGGTTCCCCGACGGGATCATGGGTCCCGAACTGATGGAGAAGTTCCGCAAGCAGGCCGAGCGGTTCGGTGCGCGCCTCGTCACCACCGACGTGACCGAGGTCGACTTCTCCAGCCATCCCCTCACCGTCCGGGTGGGCGCCGACGAGTACCAGGCCAAAGCGGTCATCGTTGCCACCGGCGCCAGCGCCATGTGGCTCGACATCCCCGGTGAGCAGCGGCTGACGGGTCGGGGCGTGTCGGCCTGTGCCACCTGCGACGGGTTCTTCTTCCGCAACAAAGAAGTCCTCGTGGTCGGCGGTGGCGACTCGGCGATGGAAGAGGCCAACTTCCTCACCAAGTTCGCCTCGAAGGTCACCATCGTCCATCGCCGCGACGAGTTCCGAGCCTCCAAGATCATGGTGGCTCGAGCCCTCGACAACCCCAAGATAGAGGTCATCTGGAACGCAGTGCTCACCGAGATCCTCGGCGAGAACGAGGTGACAGGGGCCGTGATCGAGGACACCGTGACCGGCGAGACCCGCCAGGTCAGCGCCGACGGCGTGTTCGTGGCCATCGGCCACCTTCCCAACACGTCGATCTTCCAGGGCCAGCTCGAGCTCGACCCCAAGGGGTATGTGCAATTGACCGGACCGGGAACCCGTACTTCCGTGCCGGGAGTGCTGGCGGCCGGCGACGTAGCCGATACCGTGTACCGACAGGCGATCACCGCCGCCGGCAGCGGCTGTCAGGCTGCCATCGACGCCGAGCACTACCTCGCCGCCGCGGAATGACACGACGCTGCCGAACGTTGACAACTCGGCGACAGAACGCAAGGAGAAGCAATGGCTGACAACACCGTGACACTGACCGACTCGACATTCACCGAGACCATCGCCGGCAACCGTCCCGTACTGGTGGACTTCTGGGCCGAGTGGTGCGGTCCGTGCCGGATGGTCGCCCCGGTTCTCGAGGAGATCGCCGGAGAGCACGGCGACAAGATCACCGTCGGCAAGCTCAACATCGACGAGAACCCCCAGGCCCCGGCCAGCTTCGACGTGATGAGCATCCCCACCATGATCCTCTTCCAGGACGGCGTCGAGAAGAAGCGCATCGTGGGCGCCCGCCCCAAGCACCAGCTGGTGGCGGAACTGGCCGAGTACCTGTCCTGAGCGCGGCGCCGCGATAGCGCCGCCTGCCTGCTGAACCACGAGCCAATGGGTCAACCAGATGCGCCGGGCGCATCTGGTTGAGTCATTGGTGGACGTTCTTGGTTCGTTCATGTGGGAGCATGCGCCATGCGCCTCTATCGCCTCGAGGATTCAGGTGAGCCGGTCCGGGACATCCAGGACCGGCTGGTGGCGCTGGGTCACCCGAGCGACCCCGACCCCCGCGGCGAGTACGGCAAGGCAACTGCCGACGCAGTGCGGTCGTTCCAGGGTGAACGCGGACTCAACATCGACGGCATCGTCGGACCCGACACCTGGCGAGCCCTGTACGAGGCCGGCTACCGGCTCGGTGACCGGCTGCTGGTGCTGCGCCGCCCGATGTTGCGGGGCGACGACGTGGGCGAGCTTCAGAACCGTCTCAACAACCTCGGTTTCGATGCTGGGAAGCCGGATGGCATCTTCGGCGTGGAAACGCAACGGGCCCTCATCGAGTTCCAGCACAACCGAGGGCTCCCCGAGGATGGCGTGGCCGGGCCGGAAGTGCTGACCGAGCTGCGACTGGTGAGCCGGGGGCAACTCGAAACCGGACGCGAGACGGTCCGCGAACGCGAGTGGCTGCGCAGCCTGCGCCCCACCGTGGTCGGCACCAGGGTGTTCTTCGATCCCGCCTCGCGGTCGGTCGAGGAGGCGGCCTCGGCCTGGGACGCCGCCACCGCCGCCTCGATCGCGCTACAGGAGCGGGGTGGTCTTCCAGTTATTTCCAGATCGATGGATGCCCACATGCCCGAGCGGGTGCGCGCCCACCGGGCCAACCGGCAAGGTGCCGACGTCATCGTCTCGTTCCAGCTGGCCGAGGACGACGAGGAGGGGGTCTTCTCCTTCGAGACGGCAAAGAGCAGGAGTGAGGCGGGTGCCCGCCTGGCCGGGCACGTGTCACGGGTGCTCGGGTCTCCCAAAGGGGGGCGCGCCACGGCCATCCTGCGCGAGACGCGCTCACCGGCCATCGTCGTCAGCCTGCGCTCGCTCGACGCCGAGGTGGGACGACTCGTGGTCGAGGGAATCGAACGCTTCTTCGATGAACACGGCCGCTACCCGGGCCGGGTTCCGGACGAACCGCCCTCCACCTGAGGTCGGCCATCTCTGGGGCCGGTCATCTCCTGGGGCTCTCATCGACCTTCAGGTTTACGTCGTTAACCTGAGGCGTGCCAGCCGGGTCGAGGATTCGAGCGCTCAGCTGAAGAAGTGGCGGTAGAGCCGCTCGAGGTCGTCGAGTGACCCGAAGCCGATCTCGATCTTCCCCTTCTTGTTGCGGTACTCGATCTTGACCTTGGTGCCGAGCTGATCGGTGAGTCGATGCTCGAGCTCCACGATCTCGACCGGGCGGACCTCGCGCACCAGTGGCTGCCGATTGGCCTGCTCCGGCTCTTGGATCTCCCGGCGTGCCCTAGCCGCCTCCTCGACCTGACGGACGCTCCACCCCTCACTCACAGCCCGCTCGGCGATGTGCTCGGCGTACTTCCGATCCTCCACGCCCAGCAAGGCCCGGGCGTGTCCCGCGCTCAGCTCGCCGCGCTCCAGCATGCCCTGGATGGCAGCCGAGAGAGTCAGAAGCCGAAGGCTGTTGGTGACGGCAACCCTGCTCCGTCCGACCCGAACCCCGATCTCCTCATGGGTCAACCCATGTTCTTCCAGGAGCTGGTTGTAGGCGGCCGCTTCCTCCAGCGGCGAGAGGTTCTCTCGCTGGATGTTCTCGATCAACGCTTCGGTGAGTGAGCTCTGGTCGTCCACGGTGCGGATCACCGCCGGGATCTCGGCCAGGCCGGCCCGCTTGGCGGCCCGCAGTCTCCGTTCGCCGGCGATGAGACGGTACGCACCGGTGTCGAGCTGCATCACCGAGATCGGCTGGAGCACGCCGACCTCGCGGATGGAGTCGGCCAGATTGGCGAGCGCCTCCTCCTCGAAGCGGGTGCGGGGCTGGTTCGGATTGGGTTCGATCTGTTCCACCGGAATGTTGGCGTACCCGGTCAGTGCTTCCGGACGGGTAGGGATCAGGGCTTCGAGTCCCCGACCGAGCCCTCCTCTCCGTGTGGTCATGTGACATCCTCCCAGTTGTGACGGTCCACGAACTCCCGCGCCAGGTTCCGATAGGCGATGGCTCCCCGGGACATGGGATCGAAGACTTCGATCGGTTCGCCAAACGACGGAGCCTCGGACAGTCGTACCGATCGCGGGACGATCGTCCGAAAAGTGCGCTCCTTGAAGTACGCCCGGACCTGATCGGCTACTTCCTTGGCCAGCCTGGTGCGGGCGTCGTACATCGTGAGAATGGCTCCCCCGATCAGAAGATCGGGGTTCAGGTTGGACCGGACCAGCTCAATATTGCGGAGAAGCTGCGACAGCCCCTCGAGGGCGTAGTACTCGCACTGGATCGGGATGATGACCTCGGTGGCGGCTGCCAGTGCGTTCACGGTCAGCAGACCGAGCGATGGCGGGCAGTCGATCAGCACCGCGTCGTAGTCCATCGCCACCGTTGCGATCGCCGTCTTCAGACGCTGCTCGCGAGAGAACACCGAGACCAGCTCGATCTCGGCCCCGGCCAGATCGATGGTGGCGGGAACCACGAAGAGGTCGCGCACAGACGTCGGTTCTACGGCGTCTTCCATCGGTACGTCCCTCAAAAGAACATCATAGATCGAATGCGCAATGGCGGTTCGGTCAATTCCGACCCCCGATGTGGCGTTGCCCTGTGGATCGAGGTCGATCAACAGGATACGGCGGCCGGCCAAGGCGAGACTCGCCGCCAGATTTATGGCGGTGGTGGACTTTCCGACTCCACCCTTCTGATTGGCGAGAGCGACGATGACTGGGTTCACTCGTAAGGCCTCCTCACGGCGTCGCCATCATAAGGAGCCAAGCGCTGTGGTCAAGGATCTCCGAAGGAATCTCCACGGTTTTGAAGCCCACAACCTCCGGACTCGTCCGATGGGAGCCGCCGACCACGGCAACTCCCCCGGGTTCGGTCACCCGCTGCAGGTGGGGCAGCAGCAACTCGGGGGGCATGGCAGCGCGGCTTACAACCACCGGGGCGGTCCGATCCAACCGTGTGATGTCCGCCTCCTCGACCTCGATGTTCTCGAGCCCGATGACTCGAGCTGCCCGGCGAATCAATCGGCACCGCCGTGCCGAGCGATCGATCGCTCGCACCATTGTGTCGGGGTGGCATATTGCCAGTGGGAGCGCCGGAAGCCCGGTTCCTGATCCGAGATCCATGATCTCGGCAGGGGCGACGGAGTGTGGGGCCCACCCCCGGGCGAACGTGATCGAATCGCCAATGTGCCGGGCGGTGAGGTTTGGGATCTCGTTGGGTCCGAGTCCTCCAAGCGCCACGCCTTCGGTACTCAACCAGTCTTCGAGTTGACGAAGCCCCGCAACCATGGCGGGGGAGAGCTGGAATCCTGCCCAGCCGGCGGCGGCTTTGAGTACGTCGTTATCCACGAAACCGAATCTAGCTTCCGACACCGTTCCACGTGAATCTTTACGGTGAAACACCCTGAGCCGTGTAGGGCCCGTGTTTCACGTGCTACCTTACGGTGAAACACCCTTGGAAGGCCGAGAAGGGAGAACGAGAATGGCCGAGCTGTTCCTATCAGACCGAGACATTGGCTACTTCCTCGGCATCCTGGCCGGCGAGGGTCACTTTGGTGGAGACGGACGACAGCCCCAGATCACGGTACGGATGCATGTCAGGCACGAGCGCCTCTTCCGTTGGCTGGAGCACCAGATTCCGGGCGGCAAGCTGTACGGGCCGTACTCGCACTCGGATCGGCACTACTTCCAATGGATGACCCGTGGCACATACCTGCGTACCGAGGTGGCTCCCCTGGTTCACAGGAACATCGATCTGCTGGACGATCACGTTGCCGGCCGGTTCCTCGCCATGTGCGAGCGTTACCGAATCGAACTGTGACCCCCACCGAGCCCGAGATGGCGACCGAACCACAAGAAAGGCGGGAAAGCCGCAGCTCCCGCCTTCTTGATCCTTGATGGGTCGGAATCACTCCTCTTCGGAGTCGTCTGCCGTTTCATCCCGGGCGATCACCACGTAGCGCTGGGGCGATTCGCCCTCTGAGTATGACCGAACGCCCTCCCGCTCACCAACGGCATCGTGGATGACCTTGCGGTCCGCAGCGCTCATCGGCTCGAGCATCACTTCGCCGCCGTCACCGAGTACCTGATCGATCAGTTGACCGGCATAGATGGCGAGTGCCTGCCTACGTCGATCGCCATAACCGGCGATATCAAGTCTCAAACGAGCTGAAGACTGAGTCTGCCGGTGCAGGACTGTCTTGGTGAGCTCGTGAATGGCCTCGATGACCGAACCGCGCGGCCCGACCATCGCCTCGGTCTGCTGGCCCTTGATGTCCGCCACGATCACGTCATCGTCGGCACGAACCTCGACAGAACCTTCCAGGCCGAAAGCTCCGACCAATCCGGTCAGGAACTCGTCGACGACCGGCACCTGTTCATCGATCGACACGGTGCGCTCCTCTCGCTCGGGGGCCGCTTGAGCGCGCGACCGTTCTTCACGTTGATTCCGCCCATCACCCCGGCTGCCGTCCCCACGACCCTGACCACGATCGGAGCGGGGGGCTCCCTGGTCTTGGCCCTGGCCGCTCCCCTGACCGCGACCGCCCTGACCGCCACCACCCTGGCGCTGACGTCCACCGCCATCACCCTGGGAACGCTGCTGACGACCCTGGCCCCCTTCGGAACCCCGGCCCCCCTGCCCGCCGCCCTCTCGACGGCCCTCCGACCGGTCCTGGCGGCCATCACCAGGTGCTCCACCATCCTCGTCATCCCGACCGCCCTTGCGGCGGCGACGACGACGCTTCCGGGGGTCGTCGAGCTTGACGGTGACCTTCACCACCGCGTCCTTGCCACCGAACAAGCCGAAAACGGCCTTCTCGGGCTGCTGGACGACCTCGACATCGACCCGTTCCCGGTCTGTGATCTGCAGCTCCTGCATGGCTGCCTGAACGGCCACTTCGACCGACTTTCCTCGAACCTCGACGAACTCCACGGTTCATTTCCTCCTACGGCGGCGCTTCTTGTCCGAGACCGGATGCGGTCGGCTCGGTTTGGCAACACCATCGTCGACAGGGGCGCTTCCATTCGGTCCCTTGGGACCCTTGGAGGAAGACGCCTCTCCCTTCTCGTCTCCGCCCATGGATGGGGGAGTCGGTCGACCGTCGATGGCGAAGATCGCAAACTGTTGACCAAGCCGGAACACGTTGCCGGTGGCCCAGTAGAGGCCGAGACCGGCGGGGAAGTTCCAGGAAATGATTCCGATGAAGAAGGGCATGACCCGCGTCAGCACCTGCGTTGTCTTCTGCTGCTGCAGCTGTTGTGCGGTCATCTCCGCAGGATTCGGCGCGTTCCCCCGCTGGGCGTGCCACTGCTGGAAGTACTGCGAGGCGACCATCACCACGATGAGGAGTGCATAGGGGATCGCCTGCAGCACGGTGCCACCGGTGATGCCGTCCTTGATGAGGTTTGCCAGGTTCATTCCCAGGAACTCCGTCTGACCCGACTGCACCGCGGTCAGGAGGGCCCCGTCGGCGGGGAGCGGGATGCCCCGCTCAGGGGCGCCGCCGTTGGCCACGATCGAAACGTCGGTGAGGAGTCTGAACAAGGCGAACCAGATGGGCATCTGCACGATCAGTGGAAGGATGCAGCCACCCGGAGTGGCGCCAGCCTCACGCTGGGCGCGCATCAACTCTTTCTGCATCGCTTCCGGGTCCTCCTTGAACTCCTTCTGGATGCGCTTGATCTCGGGCTGGATCATCGTGAACGCCCGGGTCGATCGGGTCTGCTTGAGGGTCAGCGGGAACAGAATGAGGTTGATGGCAATGGTCAGAAAGATGATGGACAACCCAAAGCTCGGTATAAGATCGTAAAAAAACGACAACGCGGACCCGAGCACGGTTTCGATGGCTCTCAACACGGAAGCGGCTCCTCAGCATTCGGTACGGGGTCGTAGCCGCCCTCGAACAACGGTTGACAGCGCCCGATCCGGCGCAACGCCAGCCAGGACCCCTTCATGACACCGTGAACCTCGAGCGCCTGGATGGCATAGGTAGAACAGGTGGGGGAGAAGCGACAGTTCCTCCCGAGCCCGGGACTTACCAGTTTCTGGTAGAGCCGAACGAGCACGACAAAGGGGATGGCACTCCACCTTCGGTCGCTTCCCTCAGCAGTCACCAGACGGGTCCTCCTGTTCCGTGGCAGGGATGCCTGCCGCCAGTGGCATACGCAGCCACTTCACCAGCCGATCGAACGGTGCGTTGGCCACCTCTCTTGAGCCGATGACCACCACGTCGATTCCGAGTGGCGGATCGGCCCTTCGAAGGGCCTCCCGTATTCGTCGCTTCACGCGATTACGTGCCACCGCGCCTCCCACCTTCCGACCGACCACGAGGCCGAATCGGAACGTGTTGGGAAGCCCGGGGGCAACGATCACCACGATGGCGCCGGACCTGTGCCGACGACCCGTCTTGAACACACGGTCGAAGTCGGACCCGTGCCGAAGCGACGAGACGTCCGCCCGTTCAGGCGGCGAGGCGTTTACGACCCTTGTCACGGCGGGACTTCAGGACTGCGCGGCCCGCCCGGGTCTGCATCCGGTGACGGAAGCCATGCTTCTTGTTCCGGCGTCGTACTTTTGGTTGATATGTCCGTTTCATGATTTCTCTACGGTTTCGAGATAGACCGGAGCAGGCTACGACCGGGTATGCCAGGTGTCAAAGCCGCAAGGGTTCGCGATTTCTCACCAGCCCTCGCGAAAAATCCCGCTCATGCCCCTCCGGCGATCTCCCGATGGCAAACGTTCGATGGCCGTGCGGAAAACCGTGCATGACGTGGGCTTTTGAGGTCGCGAAACCCGAACATGCTCCTGTAAGGAACGATTCTCGCGCTCTTGCACACCTGGCCCGGTCTTCCATACAGTGCGATCACCGAAGGACATCGGCGCCACTTCCCCTGACAGAAACGGGCGTTGCTTCGCGCACAATTTGAATCAGCGACGTCCGCCCCCGCCGTGGGGCGTTGTCTGTTCTCCACAGCTGTGGACGGACATGTGGACAATACGGGGCACCACAGGAAAGTGTCGGCGGCGTCGCCCGTTAAACGCGTCTTCGCGTTGGGAGGAGGGAGCCACCCGTGGTTCAGACACAGTGGTCCGAAGATCGCTGGTCCCAGTTCCAGGACACCCTGAGAACGACGGTGAGCCCTACCAATTGGCAGGCATGGCTCAGCCGATTGAGGGCCGAGACCGGCGACGGGACCGTCACGCTCGTGGCTCCCAACGATTTTCACCTTCGTTGGGTACTCGAGAAACACGAATCCGCCATCGAACACGCATTCGTGGTGGCCTACGGACCGGAGTTCGAGCTTTCGTTCTCATCCAGCAACGAGTCACCCGCACCCGAGGCGCTCTTCGACTACAACGACGGCGGCACCGGCAACGGCACGGCGTCCGCCCCCGCCCCCGCCGCCCCGCCGGTCGTGGAGTCGAGCGCCCGTCTGGTCTCGAAGTACCGCTTCGAGAGCTTCGTGGTGGGCCCATCCAACCGCTTCGCCTATGCCGCTGCCCAGGCAGTGGCCGAACAGCCCGGGTCGCACTACAACCCACTCTTCATCTACGGCGGGGCGGGTCTTGGCAAGACCCATCTGCTCAACGCCATCGGACATCACGCCCTCGAGTTGTATCCGGGGCTGGTCGTCCGATACGTCTCATCTGAGACATTCCTCACCGAGTTCATCGATGGCATCCGGCGCAAACGGACCGACGAGTTCAAACACCGGTACCGGACCACCGACATCCTGCTGCTCGACGACGTCCAGTTCTTCGAAGGCAAGGAACAGATCCTCGAAGAGTTCTTCCACACCTTCAACACGCTCTATGAGTCGGCCAAACAGATGGTGATCTCATCGGACCGCCATCCCCGCAACCTCTCGACCCTCGAAGATCGAGTCAGGAGCCGGTTCGAGTGGGGGCTCCTCACCGACATCCAGCCGCCCGACGTGGAGACACGCCTGGCGATCCTCAAGCGCAACGCCGAGTTCTCGCCCCGGATGGTCCCCGGCGACGTGCTCCACTTCATCGCCACCCTCGTGTCGGACAACATCCGCGAGCTCGAGGGCTCGCTCACGCGGGTGACGGCGTTCGCCTCGCTCACCAACCAGACCATCGACCTTCCAATGGCCGAACGGGTCCTCCAGGACCTGCTCCCGGGCCACGAGTCGAAGGCCATCCACCCCCCGGAGATCATCCGCGCCACCGCCCAGGCATTCGGCTTCAGCGTGGACGAGCTCACAGGTCCCAGCCGGCGCCAGCCGCTCGTCATGTCCCGCCAGGTCGCCATGTACCTGTGCCGGGAGCTGACCGACCTGTCACTGCCCAAGATCGGTGCCATGTTCGGTGGGCGAGATCACACCACCGTGCTCCACGCCATCGAGAAGGTACGCAGGGTCATGCGGACCGATCGCGAGGTCTTCGATCGGGTCTCCGAGCTCACTCATGGCCTGCGGAGAACCACGGTATGACGTTGTGGACAAGACAGGCACTGTCCACAGGCCCCGAGAACTGACCGGGACCGCTGTGGACATCACACGAATTCGTCCACAAGGCGAATCGGCCCCAGAGCCCGAGATTTCGGCCGCTTCCCAACACCGTCCACAATCCACAGCACCTACAACTACAGATACTCTGATAAAGAACAAGAACAGAAGAAACAGAGAAGGGACCAGGACCTGTGCGTATCCGAGCCGAGCGTGACGATCTGGGTGACGTGTTCGCCCGAGCCAACCGGGCTGTCGGAGCCCGATCGGCGTTGCCCGTGCTCCAGGGTCTTTTGTGCGAGGTCGCCGGGTCGACCCTTCGAGTCACCGGGACCGATCTGGAGATGACAGTCCGCACCCAGGCGGACGTCGAGGTGATGGAGGAGGGCAGGGTCCTGCTGCCCGGCAAGCTCCTCGAGAACGCCGTTCGGCGCATGCCGAGTGGGCCGGTCACGATTTCGGCGTCCGACAACGACGCCGAGATCCTCGGGAAGGGTCCCAAGTTCAGCGTCAGGCCGCTCTCGATCGATGACTATCCGACGCTCGACGACAGCGATATCGAAGGCACCGACGTCGACGGCGACGCTCTGGCCGGTGCGATTTCCCAGGTGACGGTGGCAGCCAGCGGTGACGCCGCCCGGCCGATCCTGACCGGGGTTCTGTTCGAGGCCACCGACGACGGCGTGCGGCTCGTCGCCACCGACTCGTACCGACTGGCGGTCCGTGACCTGCCCGGGGTTGGCCTGGGCGGTGCCGGACTCATCCCCGCCCGCGGTCTGCGTGAGCTGCCCCGCACCGTCGGTGCAAGCAAGGTGAAGGTCGGCCTCGACACCCGCGAAGGTGTGTTCTCGTCGGAGCGGGGTGCGCTGCGACTGCGGATGATCGAAGGGACCTTCCCCAAGTACCGCTCACTGCTGCCCGACAGCTACCCGAACCAGATCATCGTCGAGAAGGATTCGCTGCTCGAGGCGCTCAGCCGGGTGGCGTTGGTGGCCGAGGATCACATCCCCGTCCGGCTCACGCTGCGCGACGGCGGGATCGAGATCGCTGTCACCCGTCAGGACGTGGGCGCCGAGACCGAGCATCTGCCCGGTGAGTACGCCGGCGACTTCGAGGAGGTGCTGATTGCCTTCAACCCGCGCTATCTGGCTGACGGTGTGGGCGCCGTGGTCGGTGACAAGGTGCGGATGCGGGTGATCGACGGACTCAAGCCGAGTGTGATCGACGCCCCCGAGGACCCGGACTTCATCTACCTGTTGATGCCCGTCCGCATCTGATGCGGACGGCCCCAGGCGATCCTCTGTCGTTGTCCATGGTGCCCGGTTGAGGCTCGACTGGTTGTCGCTGGCAGGGTTCCGGTCCTATGCCCAGCTCGACTGGAGACCCGAAGCCGGGGTGAACCTGCTGGTCGGACGCAACGGGGCCGGCAAGTCGAACCTGATGGAGTCGATCGGCTACCTGGCCACCCTCAAGTCGTTCCGGGGCTCGCCGGACGAGGCCCTGGTGGGTTATGACCTCGATTCGGCCTATGTCCGCGGCGAGATCTTCTCAGACGATGTCGGATCCCTCATCGAGATCGAGATCCGGCGGCGGGGAGGTCGCCGGGCCATGGTCAACAAAGGTCGCCTGGCACGGGCGGCCGATCTCCTCGGCCACGTTCGTGCCATCGCCTTCCTTCCCGAGGACCTCGACATCGTCAAGCGCGGTCCCGATCAGCGGCGCCAGTTCCTCGACGATGTCGCCGTGCAGCTCGCCCCAACCGCCCATCTCGACCAGGCGGAGTTCGACCGGGCCCTGCGGCAACGCAACGCCTTCCTCAAGCAACGGGCCGATGACGAGGCCACCCTGTCGGTGTGGGACGAGCGTCTCGCCCAGGCGGGCGGCAAGGTGATGGCCCGCCGTTCCAGGGCCGCCTCGGAGCTGGCCCGTCCCCTGGCCGACGCCTACCGCTCGATCGCCGGAGAGGCGCCGGAGGTGGTGATCGGCTATCAGTCGACGTGGGGTGGAGGGCTCGATCCCACCGTCCCCGCATCCACGTTCACCGAGCGGCTCACGGAAGCACTGGCGAACTCGCGCCGGGCCGATCGCGAGCGTGGCGTAACCACCGTCGGTCCACACCGGGACGAGCCGGTGATCCTGCTCGACGGTCACGACCTGCGACATCACGGCAGTCAGGGGGAACAGCGCACCACCGCACTGTCGATGCGGCTGGCCACCCACCACGCCGTCTCGGACCGGGTGGGGGTGGCACCGTTGCTCCTGTTGGACGACGTATTCTCCGAGCTCGACCCGCAGCGGGCCGAAGCGCTGGCGGCGTCGCTGCCCGACACCCAGACTTTGATCACCACGGCCGACCGCGGTGACGTCCCCATCGACGGCCGGGTGTGGTCGGTGACCGGAGGAGAACTGACATGACGAGCCGCCGCCGTGACCCGCTCCCGCTCGGTGATGTTCTCAAGGGAATCCTGGAACGCCTCGGCATGGGAGACCTCAACCAATGGCAGAAGATCCAGGACGAGTGGGCCGAGGTGGTGCCGAGCCCGTGGGACCGCCAGTCCCGCCCGGTGGCGCTGAGCGACGGCGTGCTGGTGGTGGAGGCGGTTTCGCCGGCGGCGGTCGGCATCCTCCGCTACGGGGTTTCGGGCCTCGAGCAACGGATGGCTGAGCGCTACGGGCAGGGTGTGGTTCGCGAGGTCAAGCTGCGATCTCCGAGCCCGCGCCGTCAGCAGTGACAGACCCGGCTGGAGCCGGTGATCTTCTTGTCCCGCAAGGCTTTTCGCGCTCTGATGAGCTTGGGATGTGGCCCGGTTCCGACTAGAATGACACTGGTGTTTTTCCCTTTCCCGGTCAGTGTCGTTTCTGCCGTCGCGGCTGCGAGCGAACCCGGACCGGCATGGGGTGACACCCTTCACACATCGATTTCCCATCCCGAGGAGCGCGCGTGAGCACGAGAGGCTCGAGCGATTACGGCGCATCGAAGATCACGGTTCTGAAAGACCTCGAGCCGGTTCGCAAGCGTCCAGGTATGTACATCGGATCCACCGGGCCTCGTGGTCTGCACCACCTGGTCTGGGAAGTCGTCGACAACGCCGTCGATGAGGCCATGGCCGGGTTCTGCGACAGAATTCTGGTGACCATCCTCGCCGACGGGGGAGTGAAGGTGGTCGACAACGGTCGTGGCATCCCCGTCGATCTCCATCCCGAGACCAAGGAGTCGGCGCTCACCACGGTGCTCACCAAGCTGCACGCCGGTGGCAAGTTCGAGTCGGGCGCCTATCAGGTGTCCGGCGGCCTCCACGGAGTGGGCGTCTCGGTGGTCAACGCCCTCTCCAAGCGACTCGACGTCGAAGTGCGCAAGGACGGTTTCCTGTGGAACCAGTCCTTCGAGAAGGGCCATCCGGTCGCCAAGGTCGAGAAGGGCAAACCCTGGAAGCGCGACACCGGCACCACCGTCAGTTTCTGGCCCGACGAGACCATCTTTACCGATACCGTCGAGTTCGAGTACGACATCATCACCGGCCGTCTCCGCGAGATGGGCTTCCTCAACCGGGGTGTCGAATTCGTCCTCACCGATGAGCGTGGCGAAGAGCCGAAGACCGAGACCTTCCTCTACAAGGGTGGGCTGGTCGACTTCGTCAAGCACCTCAACGCCAACCGCGAGCCGCTCCACGCCCATGTGATCGAGCTCACCGACTCCTCACCCGAGGCCGAGATGGAACTGGCGTTGCAGTGGACCACCGCCTACACCGATTCGGTGTTGAGCTTCGCCAACAACATCAACACCCATGAGGGCGGCACCCACGAGGAAGGCTTCCGCAAGGCGTTGACCAACGCCGTCAACTCCTTCGCCCGCTCGAAGAACCTGCTCAAGGAAAAGGACCCCAACCTCACCGGTGAGGACATCCGCGAGGGTCTCACGGCAGTGATCTCGGTCAAGGTCCGCCAGCCCCAGTTCGAAGGTCAGACCAAGACCAAGCTCGGCAACACCGAAATCCGCTCCTACGTCGAGAAGACCCTCAACCAGAAGCTGCCCGAGTGGCTGGAGCGGTATTCGGGTGAGGCGCGACGAATCGTCGAGAAGTCGCTCACCGCCGCCCGGGCACGGGAAGCGGCCCGCAAGGCCCGCGACCTCACCCGCCGCAAGTCGGGGCTTGAGTCCGGCGGCCTTCCCGACAAGCTGGCGGACTGCTCTTCACGGGAACCGGAGCTGTGCGAGCTGTTCATCGTGGAGGGAAACTCGGCAGCCGGCCCCGCCAAGGAAGCCCGCAACTCCGAACACCAGGCCATCCTCCCGATTCGAGGCAAAATCCTCAACGTCGAGAAGGCCCGTTTGGCCAAGGCGCTCCAGAACACCGAGGTCCAGGACATCATCACGGCGATGGGCACCGGCATCGGCGAGGAGTTCGACCTCGAGAAGGCCCGCTACCACAAGATCGTGCTGTTGGCCGACGCCGACGTCGACGGCGCCCACATCCGCACCCTGCTGCTGACGTTGCTGTTCCGGCACCTGCGCGGGCTGGTCGAGGCTGGGTTCGTCTACATCGCCCAACCGCCGCTGTACCGGGTGAAGGTGGGCGCCAAGGTCCATTATCTGAAGGACGAGTCGGCCCTCGACGCCTTCCGCAAGGACCACCCCAAGGTGAGGCCCAGCCGGTTCAAGGGTCTGGGCGAGATGAACGCCAACGAGCTGTGGGACACCACCATGAACCCCGAGACCCGCACCCTGCTGCGGGTGGAGCTGGAGGACGCTGCCCGGGCCGAGCAGGTGTTCTCGACGCTGATGGGCGACGACGTCGCCGAGCGTAAGGCATTCATCCAGCAGAACGCCAACGACGTCCGGTTCCTTGATATATAGCGGCCGGACTTCCGCCTGCGGGCGTTGGGTGGGTTTGGCCTCGGAGACGGGGGCGGAACAGACGCCGGTCCGGCTGTGATGTTGGGGCCGGACTTCCGCCTGCGGGCGGTGGGTGGGTTTGACCTCGGAGACGGGGGCGGAACAGACGCCGGTCCGGCCGGCTGCCGCAGGGTTGAAGAACAGGCGGAAGAGAGTGAACCGGTTGCCGGATTGGCACACGGAGGTAGTGCATGAGTGACGACGAACAGAACGACGAAGTGGGCGAGCCGGTGGAGCATGCCATGGGGCGCGGCTACGCCGACATCGACATCAACGACGAGATGGAACAGTCGTTCATCGACTACGCCATGTCGGTCATCGTCTCGCGGGCGCTGCCCGACGTGCGCGACGGCCTGAAGCCGGTCCAGCGCCGCATCATCTGGTCGATGTCGGAGAACAACATCGGCCCCACCACCGCCCACCGCAAGTGCGCCAAGGTTGTCGGTGACGTGATGGGCAACTACCACCCACACGGCGACCAGGCCATCTACGACACGCTGGTGCGGATGGGTCAGAGCTTCTCGATGCGTCATCAGCTCATCGATCCCAAGGGCAACTTCGGCACCATCGACGATCCGCCCGCCGCCCCCCGGTACACCGAGTGCCGTCTCACCCGGTTGTCGATGCGGATGCTGGAAGGCATCGACGAGTCCACCGTCGACTTCTCCGAGAACTACTCGGGCGAACTCGAAGAGCCCACCGTCTTGCCGGCCCGGTTCCCCAACCTGCTGGTCAACGGCTCTCAGGGCATAGCGGTGGGCATGGCCACCAACATCCCTCCCCACAACCTGGGAGAGGTGGTCGACGCCTGCCTGTACGCCATCGACAATCCCGGGGCCGACGCCGAAGCCCTCATGCAGTTCATCAAAGGCCCCGACTTCCCCACCGGCGGCTTCCTGGTGGGAACCACCGGCATCAAGGAGGCGCTCGCCACCGGCCGCGGCTCGGTCAAGATGCGGGCGGTGGCCGACGTCCAGGAGATCCGCAAGGGTCGAACCGGGATCGTGGTCACCCAGCTGCCTTATCAGGTCTCGATCGAACGGGTCATCAACAAGATCAAGACCCTGGTCGACGACAAGCGCATCACCGGCATCTCCGATGTCCGCAACGAGTCGTCGGCCCGGGTGGGCATCCGACTGGTGGTCGAACTCAAACGCGACGCCGTTCCCCAGGTGGTGCTGAACCAGCTGTTCAAGAACACCCCGCTGCAGGACTCGTTCGGATACAACGTGGTGGCGCTGGTCGACGGCGTGCCCCGGACCCTCGGCATCCACGAGATCATCCGGTACTACCTGGCGCATCAGATGGAGGTCATCGAGCGGCGCACCCAGCACCGTCTCGACAAGGCGTTGGCCCGGGCCCACATCCTGGAAGGCCTCATGATCGCCGTCGACAACCTCGACGAGGTCATCGAGATCATCCGGTCATCAGCCGACACCGCCAGCGCCCGGGCATCGCTCATCGAACGCTTCGAACTGAGCGAGATCCAGTCGAACGCCATCCTCGAGATGCGCCTCCGTCAGCTCACCGCCCTCTCCATCAACGAGCTGCGGGAGGAGTTGGAGAGCCTGCGGGCGATCATCGCCGAACTCGAGGCCATCCTCGCCGACGAGTCCACCCGTTGGTCGATGATCAAAGAGGAGCTGGGCGAGGTGCGTGACGCCTTCGCCGAGAACCGGCGTTCCATCATCATCCCCGACGAAGGCGACCTGTCGCTGGAAGACCTGATCGCCGACGAGGAGATCATCGTCACCGTCAGCCAGTCGGGTTACCTGAAGTCGGTCACCGCCGACACCTACAAGACCCAGGCCCGCGGTGGCAGGGGAGTGAAGGCGGCGGAGATGGCCGAGGACGATGTGGTGGCCCATCTGGTGCACACCACCGCCCACGCCTACCTGCTGTTCTTCACCAACACCGGCCGGGTGCATCGGGCCAAGGCCCATCAGATCCCCCGCCAGCAGCGCACCTCCCGCGGCGTGCTCGCCCAGGCGGTGTTGCCACTCGAACCCGAGGAGCGGATCGCGGCGGTCATCGACACCAGGGACTACGAGACCAAGCGGTATCTGGTGATGGTGACCAAGTTGGGCCAGACAAAAAAGACCGAGTTCAAGGAGTACGACTCCCGCAACTCGACCCTGGTGGCCATCAACCTGGGTGATGACGACGAACTGGTCGAGGTGCGCACCACCAACGGTGAGAACGACATGTTGCTGTTCACCGCCAACGGGATGGGCATCCGCTTCTCCGAGGGTGACCTGCGTCCGATGGGACGGGCCACCCAGGGTGTGCGCGGCATCAAGCTGCGCGAAGGCGACAAGGTGGTGGGAGCCGCCTCGAACGTCGAGGGCGAGGAGGTCCTGTTGATGACCTCGGCTGGATACGGCAAGCGTACGGTCATGGACCAGTTCCCCCGTCAGGGCCGCGGCGGCATCGGTGTGAAGGCGATCAAGCTGACCAGGGTGCGGGGACAGCTGGTAGGAGCGATGGCGGTCACCAAGGAGGACGAGGTGTTCCTGATCTCCTCCACCGGCATCGGCATCCGTACTCCGGTCGGGAAGATCTCCCGCCAGCAACGCGACGCCACCGGCGTCAGGGTGATGGACGTGGGCAAGGGTTCGTTGACCGCCTTCGCCATCGTCCAGGGAGAAGACGAGGAGTGACGAGTGGCCGGGGCGTGACGGGAACCCTCACGCTCCGGTCCTCGTTGATATCGGAGTACCCCGGTACACTGAAAAGCACTTCTCGAACCTGCCGTGAGGCGGTTCGGGTTCGAGCCATTTGGAGGCCCTCTTGTCTCAGGTTCGCCGGGTCCGGCGTATCATCCGAAAAGTCGACTCTTGGACCGTGTTCAAGGTGTCCGCCATCTTCTGGCTGGTCGCCGGCCTCGCCCTGATCCTGGGCTTCGTCATGTTCTGGTCGGTGGTCGACGCCTCGGGTATCCCCGACCGCCTGGTAGAAACCCTCACCAGCATCGGACTGTTCGAGCAGGGCACCGATCCCTTCGCCAACTCCGAGCGGTTCCTCCGTATCGCCGTGTTCGGCTCGATCACCCTCTCGGTGGTGGCGACCGGGCTCACCACCCTGGCGGCGGTCATGTACAACCTCATCTCCGACATCGTCGGCGGTATCGAGTTCGTGGTGCTGGAAGAGGTGCTTTCCGCCCCTGCCGCCCGGGCACCCCACGTGCCGGCGCCGATGGCGGTCACCAACGGCTCGTCGTCGATCGACATGCCCACCCAGGAGACGCCGGTCACAGCCGTCAGGAAGTGACCGCTTCGGCGATCACGACGCCGAGCTCCTCACATGCCGCCAGGTAATCCTCGGCGCGTTCCCACACCGGCGTGGGTGCCTCGAGGGCGATGTCGGCGACCACCGCGCCGGCCGCCATGCAGATCGTCTCGAGAAAGCGGCGGTCGTCGAGTACCACCAGGCTGGTGGTGCCGAAGACCCCCACCCCGGCCAGGTCGCCCTCCACCGGCGCCTCACCGTCGACGCCGCGGACCGCTCCCAGCGGTGACGGAAAGTGGTGCACCGGTCCGGTCCTGAGTGGCTTACCGCGCCCGGTCCACACCACCTCGGCGTCGGGCTGGCCGATCCGAACCCGTAACGACTTGGCGAGGCCCTCCAGCGAGGCGTGAGTGATGCCGGGTCGGGTCGACCCGCCGGCGGTCACCACGATCCCGAGATCCCCGGGGTCGGGGTCGACCACGATGTCGGGGGTTCCCAACCCTCCGGGGCCAACCACCAGGTCGTTCCACGAGGCGGGCGGCTTGCGCCCCAGCATCGCCACCTTCCCGATCCTGGGGTGGGAGCCCACCGCCCAGGCGATTCGGGCGTGGGCATCGTCACGGACGCGGACGGCGATCACAGGGTTGGTCACGGGCGCAGTGTATTGGCGCCGTCGGACTGTCACCCGAGGTGGAAGGCCGTGAGCGCATCGGCTTCCGCCCGAACCTCGACCATGACGGCGGGTGGGAGCGGCTCGAAGGCAGTGACGTCCACGCGATCGTCCTGGTACCGCCAGGTCCCCGCCACCCGACCGTCCACCAGGAAGGTGGGCACCGATTGTGGATTCCTGGTGTGGAACACCAGCGGCCGATACTCTTCGGGAAGCACCCCGGAACGGCGGGCGTGCACCAGCAGCACGGCATCCCAGGTGGGAAGAAAACGCACCGGCACCTCCAGCGTCCCATCGGGGAGCGGCGCCCCGGGGAGGTCGTACAGGAGGTGGCCTCGCTCGTCCGCCAACTGCCGCAGCCGAAGGCGCTCCGAGGCCATCTGCATGGCGGCGTTGCCGACACCCGCCCAGTTGGCCGCATCCGCCAGCGGTGCCGGTCCGAAGGCCGCCAGATACCGCTTCAGGAGCAGAACCAGGCCGGCGGTTTCCTCGGCGTCGGACATCCCCGGCACGTGGTGGTCCGCCAGCCCGTACAGGTCGGCGCGCCGACGCTCCCATGTCCCCGAGGGCGCCACCCGAACCATGTCCACCCACATCCCCACCCCATCCCACATCTCCTTGGGGTATCCGGCCGAGGTCAGAGCCGCCACCAGTTCTGCCCGGGGGGCGGGACCCGACTCGAGTCGGGCCCGTACCAGCTCGGCCACCGCCTCGTACTTTCCGGGGAGTTCCCTGTTGCCGGCTAGCCGGCGCCACCATTCACGCCGGGCCGCCTGCACCCCGGCCGCCATGGGCGGATAGTCGCGGTTCGACACCATGTGGATGGTGGAACGCATGAGGGTGCCCTGGATGACCCGCCCGTCCACCAACGCATCGGTCAGCTTGTGCCGGTCGGGTAGTTCCATGCGGGACCACAACCCCACATACCCCGAGGGTGCGTACTGGGTTTGCAGCCCACCCACCGATTCGAGCACCTTGGCGATCGGCGCCCGCGACCGCGTCACCAGCCGCTGGCGCACCAGTACCGCCCGATTCATCCGGTCGGCTGTGATCACGGTGGGTCGCATCCGACCAACCTAGATGTCTGCCCACCAGCCGCAAGGGGCGTCAGGTGCAGATCACGGGCTGACTACCCGACACCTGTACTCGCTCGGCCGGAGGGCTCCCACCGCTGATGGTGCGTCCGCTGAATCGCGGTGGACTCTGCAGGAGACGTGTCACCGGACACGGCCACCATCGACCCGCAAGGGTCGATGGTGGTCCGCGTCCGCCGATCGGTTCAGGCGCTCTGTTCGCGGGTGGCGGCCATGATGGCCCCGCCCAGCACGAGCAGTGCCGCTCCCGCCATCGCCATTCCGGCGACATCCTCGGGCCCGGTGAAGGGCAGCGTCGATCCGGTGACCGGCGGGATGGTGGTGGTCGACGTTCCCAGCACGCTGCTGGTGGTCACCGGCAGCGTCGTGGTGGTGGTCCCGAGCACGCTGCTCGATGTGAACGGCGGCACCGTGGTGGTGGTCGTCTCGGGCATGGTGGTCGAGGTGGTGGTGGTGATTGCCTCGGTGGTCGTGGTCGTCTCCGGGGCGGTGGTGGTGGTCGTCTCAGGGGTGGTGGTCGTGGTGGTGGTCTCGTCGGGAATGCACGAGACTGTCACGGTCATTCCTCCGCTGAATACCGAACGCGGCCTGCCTTCGTCGGCTTGGCCGAGCACCAGGGTCACGGTGACGGTGTCGCCCAGCACCAACGTTCCGCTGGCGGTTGTGACCTTGCCGGTGGCGGATTCGACGTCGGACAGCACCACCTGATTGCCGCCTGAGGCGACGATGAGGTCGTTGCCGATGTGAATCGACTCGTTGTTGTGGGCGGTGGCCGAGACCACGGCCTCACATCCGGCGTCGGTGCCGGTGGGTGCCTCGGCGAGGAGGAAGCTCTCCCCCTCGGCTCCTCTCACCACGGTGGTGAGGGGAATGGTGATGTCGTCGATGGCGGCGGCCGGCAGGGCCAGCAACACGAACGCGAATGCCGCCACGATCGAAGCGAGTGTCTTCCTCACGATCTGCCTCCTTGGATGAGGTGGTCGATCACGCGGCGTCCGAGTCTCGCTTGTCTCGTTCTACTCGTATCCGTGGCGGTCATCGCCCCACCTCCACTTGGCATCCTCTCCCTCAAGTCATCGGCACGACCAGAGGCCATAGGAAGTGATTTCCGGGCCGACTTCGCGAAATTCTTGTTTGGTGACATGTTCCCCCTTGGCAGTGTCCACACTGTGCACGCGGTCCCCTACGGTTTGCTTACAAGCAGTGAGTTCGACTCGCAGCCCCTTACCCGGTCAGGGGAAGGGCCAACCGGAGCCCCAGAATTCGAGCCTGCGCCGTATGCTCGGCTGACATGTCCACCACCCGTTATCCCCGGTCGTTCGACGAGATGATCGAGGCGAAGAACCTGATCTTCCCTCCCAGCACCTTCGAGAAGGGCAAGGCCTTCCGTCCCCGGCCGAGCGACGTGATCATCACGCCGTGGAGCAAGGCAGGCACCACCTGGCTGCAGCAGATCGTGCACGGGTTACGGTCGGGAGGCGACATGAGCTTCGACGACATCTCGCGGGTGAGCCCGTGGATCGAGGTGGCCGACGCCCTCGGCGTCGACCTGGACGCCGATCAGGGGTGGGAACCGCGGGCGTTCAAGAGCCACTACTCGCACAACGCGGTGCCGAAGGGCTGCCGCTACATCGTTGCGTTCCGCGAGCCCCGCACCGTGCACGTGTCGTACTACCGCTTCTACGAAGGCTGGCTGTTCGAACCCGGGACGGTCAGCCTCGAGGAGTATCTCGCTCCGCACCTGCAACGGGATCGTGGCAAGGACTACTGGACCCACATCGAGTCGTGGTGGGCCCAGCGTGACAGCTCCGACACCCTGCTGCTCTCCTACGAGCTGATGCGCGAAGATCTCCGCTCCACGGTGGTGCAGGTGGCGGAGTTCCTGCAGATCGAGGCCGACACCGACCTGATCGACCTGGTCACCAGACAGTCGACCCACGAGTTCATGGTTGAGCACGCCGACCGTTTCGACGACCGCATGCATCGCGAACGGTCCGACGCGGTGGGTGCGCTGCCCGCCGGTGCCGGCTCTTCGAAGGTGGGCAAACCCGAGGTCGACCCGGCCCGGTACGTTCTGTCACCCGAGCTGCTCGAGAGGATGGAAACCAACTGGCAGGAGACGATGGGCGCCCGCTTCGGGATCCGTTCCTACGACGCTGTCACCGAAGCGCTACGCCGACGCTGATAGACGAGCCTGATCGGGCTCGGCCGCGGGTCCGGTGCTGACCATCTGCCCTATCCCTCCGGGGCACGCCGTCCATACCGTGGCCGGGACATCGCATTCAGCGACGGAGGTTTGGTCATGAAGGCAGCGGTCGTATCCGAGTTCAAGGCGCCCCTGGAGATCCTCGATGTGGAAGTGCCGCAGCCCGGTGCCGGGCAGGTCCTGGTCCGCATCGAGGCGAGTGGGCTGTGCCACACCGACATCCACGCCGCTCGGGGCGACTGGCCCGTCAAGCCCAAGCTCCCCCTGATCCCCGGCCATGAGGGCATGGGGCGGATCGTCGAACTGGGCGACGGCGTCGACTCGCTGGCAGTGGGGGACAGGGTGGCCCTCCCGTGGCTGGCGCTGGCGTGCGGACACTGCCGGTACTGCGTGGCCGGCCGGGAAACCTACTGCCAGCAGCCGCAGTACATGGGGTACACCGTCGACGGCGGGTACGCCGAGTATGCCCTCGGTTATGCCAGCCATGTGGTCCTCGTGCCCGAAGCGGTCAGTTCGATCGACGCCGCACCCATCGCGTGTGCCGGGGTCACCACCTTCGCCGCCCTGAAGTCGGCGGCCCCACAACCGGCCGAGACCGTCATGGTGGTCGGCGTGGGCGGGCTCGGGCACCTTGGATTGCAGTACGGCACGGTGTTCGGATGCCGGACCATCGCGGTGGATGTCGATGATGACAAGCTTGCCCTGGCCGAACGGCTCGGCGCCGACGAGGTGGTCGACGCTCGTGGCGACCAGGTCGCCCGGGTGGAGTCGTTGGGCGGAGCCGACATCGCCCTGGTGACGGTGCCGTCACCCCAGGCGATGCAGGCGGCACACGCCTGTCTCAACCCCACCGGACGCCTGGTGCTGGTTGGGCTCCCGGCCGACAACGTGCTGCGGATTCCCGTGTTCGAGACGGTGCTGCGTGGCATCCGGATCATGGGCTCGTTGGTCGGCACCCGCAACGACCTGGCCGATTGCTTCCAGCTCCATGCCGCCGGACGCACCCAGGTGATCTCCGAGACCCGCCAGCTCGAGTCCGTCAACGCATGTTTCGACGAGGTGCTGGCCGGCAAGGTCCCGGCACGCCTGGTGTTCGACATGTCCGGCGGGGACTGAACGGCGGTCTGTCGCGAGCCTGGGTCCCCAACTCCAGTCCGCTGACTCGGCAGGTGTCCACGAGGGGCACGGCGGGGGTGTGGCGAGGGTTGCTCACCGTGGCGGTCTCGGGGTGGCGCAGGAGTGTGTCCTCGGCGCACTACGCGAACACCGCACCACGAGTACCGGCGGGGGGGTGCGGGGGGTCGTCCCCCCGCGGAAGTACCAGTGGCCCTGAGTGGCCAATCCTCGAACTGCGCCTCGTTGGTTCGATCGGGGCGATGACTCGACGCCGCTTGCGCCAATCATGCACGCGTCCGACGATGCCGCTTCGGGAACCAATTGAGGAGCGGCCGGTTCCGCGTTCTGCCGGAGCGGAGCCTCACCAAGGCGATCTCTCTCCAACTCGCCCGGCTTGTTCCAATCGCCAGCTCGCTTGTCCTGTGTGTCATCGGCGATACCAGTGGCATTGCTGAACCCCACGTGTCGTTGCGTGGAGGGACAGGATCGCTCAGTCGCTGAACTCGAACGCGACGCCCCCCGCCCAGGTCCAGCGAGAGCCTCGAGGGAGCCCCCTCCCGCACTATGGTGGCGACCGGTTCGGGATACTGCGCCGAAACCGCCCGGTTCTTCCGGTCCACCGAAGGAGCCCGGCGAGCACACTTCCCCCCGGTTGACACTCGACCAGGGGCGAGGCATTCACGCCAAGTCGACCGAGGAGTGACCAGCGATGGTGAAGGTGGACTTCGGGAAGGTGGGGCTCTGGAGCGCTGCGCCGACTCGCATGTCGGCGACGGAGGCCAAGGACTTCGCCGCGGAGGTGGAGGATCTCGGGTATCCGACGCTGTGGTACCCCGAGAGCGTCGGCGGCAAGGAATCGATCGGTCTTGGAGCCCTTCTGCTGTCGTGGACCAGCGGAATGAGAATCGCCTCCGGGATCTCCAACATCGCTGCGCGGGACCCGATGGCCATGGCGAGCGGGGCTCGGATGCTCGCTGACGCCTTCCCCGGTCGGTTCGTGCTCGGGATCGGTGCCAGTACCGACCTCTCGCTCGCCATGCGCGGAGCCGAGTACGCCAAGCCGTATTCACGGGTAGTCGCCTATTTGGACGGGATGGGTGCCTTCGATCATCAAACGCCCGATCCTGCCGAGCCGGTGGCTTTGGTTCTTGCGGCCCTCGGGCCCCGAATGCTGAAGCTCGCCGCCGAGCGCAGCCTCGGTGCGCACAGCTACTTCGTACCGGCGGAGCACACGGCGTTCGCTCGCCAGGTGCTGGGGAACGGCCCGGTTCTGGCGCCCGAACTGCCATTCCTGGTGTGCGCCTCCCGAGACGAGGCACGCCAGGTGGCCGGCTCCCACATGGAGTTCTACTTGTCTCGTAGGCCCTACGCCGACAACATGCGTCGGCTCGGGTTCTCCGAGGAGGACCTCCAAGGTTCGGGGAGTGACCGGCTATTCGACTCGATCGTGGCCTGGGGCAGCGCCGATGACGTCCAGCGCCGAGTAGTGGAACACCTCGATGCGGGAGCGGACCACGTGTGCATCGAGCCGATGACACCGACCAAGAGCCGGTCAGGGTTGGACCAGATCCGTCAGGTCACACCCGCCATGCTCGAAATCTGAGGCCGCACGGCAGACGGTCGAGTGCGACGGTGGCGTCGTCCGATCAACAACAACCCGCCAGCTTCCGCACGCCCGGAAGGGGCGCGGCGGGGGTGTGGCAGGTGCTGACCGTGGCGGGCTCCGGGTGATGCTGGTGTTTGCTCTCGGCCCGCTCCGCGGCACTGCACTGTGAGTACCGGCGGGGGGTGCGGTGGGTCGCGCCCCCCGCAGACATCAGACACTCGAAACGTGGCGACCGAAGCTTGCGACTGGACCACACCCCCGGCTCAACCCGCAGGAAGCCGGTTTCGAGTACCGGCGGGGGGGGCGGGGGGGCGCGCCCCCGCAGACATAAACGTGGGCCCACCTGGACTTGAACCAGGGGCCTCTGCCTTATCAGGGCAGAACAGGCCACCTTGCGCACCAGGCGATTCGGCCAAAAACCCATGCGGGGCAAGGGATTTCGCCTATGGTCCACCCTGGTCGTTCTTGGTCGTTTTGGGTTGCCTGACGGACACTTGACGGACACCACGTCGAGCTGGGCTCGTTGACCGTGCAGCCCACTCCTCGAAGGTTCGTGATCCTGCTCGTCACGGACAGCCACGTCACTCAGAGCATCGAAGGGGGTCGGACAAGCTGGCCCTTCGACCATCAGGTTATGAGTTCCTTGCTGACGGTTCTGGTCCGTTCTCGTTGGTGCTGAATAGTGCTCGCTACCAGGGGTTTCTCGGAGTCCGCGTGATGACTGGTAGCACCATCCACCTCGAAGCTCTCCCGCCGAACCGGAATCGGACTGGTTCGGAGGCGATGCTGCTCAGCCAACTGGCGCCAACCGCGGCACCCGAATCTACCGACGGGGCGCCTCGGAGGCACTACTCCAGTTTCCTTTGGTTAGCGGCGTTCTAAGCTAAGCTTTACGTACAACCCTTGCTTAGTTGACTGGGGGTCGAAGGATGGCCGAATACGTGCGCAGACGATGGGAACCCCGATTCGAGGGAATGACCCGCCGCGACCGGCAGGGCTGCAACTACGACGCGTACCTGCCCGATCCTCTCGCCGGCTGGAATCTCACCTTGCCCAGCGATCTCGCCGCAGACGTCGCGGACGCCGAGACCGCCATCAGAGACCTCAACCAAGCCCGGTCAAGCCGTGTCAGCCTCGAAGGTCTCGCTCGCTTCCTACTCCGAGCCGAGTCCGTCGCTTCCTCCAACATCGAGGGTCTCGACGCCGGACCACGGCGACTGGTCGAGGCGGAGGCCGCTATCGCCCAAGGTGGCGAGAGCGCCGATCGCGTCGCCGTCGAGGTCCTCGGCAACATCGCCGCTATGGAATCCTCCATCGAACTGGCAACTCAGGACCAGACAATCTCGCTGCCCGATCTGCTGGAGATCCACCGGGTGTTGATGGATCGCTCACCCAGACCGGAATTGGGAGGTGTGGTCCGTGAACAACAGAACTGGATCGGGGGCAGCTCCCACAACCCGTGCAGCGCCGTGTTCGTCCCGCCGCCGGCCGAACAGGTCGAACGTCTCCTCGACGACGTCGTTGACTACACCAACAACGACGAGCACTCACCACTTGTACAAGCCGCTATGGCGCACGCCCAGTTCGAGACCATCCACCCTTTTGCTGACGGGAACGGACGAACGGGACGGGCGCTGATCCACGTGATTCTCCGCCAGCGGGGCCTGTCCTCCACGTTCGTGCCCCCCATCAGCCTCGTTCTCGCCACCTGGTCCGATGACTACATCGCTGGGCTCACCGCATTCCGACACCTTCATCCGGCGGACAGCCCCGAGCGATCCCTCGCCGCCCACACCTGGTTGCGGACCTTCGCGGGTGCCACCCTCCGGGCATGCAGTGACGCACAGGCCTACGCCTCGAGAATCGATATGTTGACCGACCAGTGGCGATCAAGGCTTGGCACCATCCGAAGGGGATCCGCCTTGGATCTGCTCATCGAGGTTCTCCCAGGAGTCCCGCTCATGACCGTCGAATCGGCCGCCCGGCTCATCAACCGCTCCGACGTCGCAGCCGGCGGTGCCATCAACCGGCTCCTCGATGCCGAGATCCTCGTACAGCGCAACGTCGGCAAACAGCGCTACCGCATATTCGAAGCACCCGCCGTCCTCGAACTGTTCACCTCATTGGAGCGAACCCTGGCCAGCCCCACCGGTGACACCGCAACAGACCCACCCGTCCGGTCGGTACCGAGGCGATAGCCGGGCAGACACGTCGGCGGGAGTAGTCCAGACCGCGGGCTTCCGACGCCTCGTGTTGCCCATGCGACGACCACCGAGGCATCCACCCAGAACCGCAGCTGACGGCCGCACCGGACGTTGCTGTCGGCCGCTGACCAACCACCGAACGTGGCAACCCAATATCTGGGATCCCGTACATATTGCCGGATCTGGGCGGCTCGACCGACGGGCCGCCGGTGTCGTCATGCGTGGTCGGGAGCCGGAATCTCACAGGTCGCGAGCGGGCCTCGGTCTGGAAGTCTGCACGCCCCGACGTCGGCCGCGATGCCCTAATGCGTGCTTTTGTGTCGCCGTCATTCGTGTCCGCCCAGTTGTTGAACACGTGGGAGGTTCACATCGTGGTCCTGGGATCAGCATGCGACGCAGCCTCTTGGACGTCACGCAAGGCAACGCCTGCGTCGAGGGCGGCGGTGATGAGCGAGTGCCGCAGCGAATGCGGTGGGATCTTCTTGTCGATCCCGCCTCGGCCACGCGTCGTACTCGGCGAGGATCTCCGCCTTGTACTCCGCGGCGGAAGACCGTCGGGTCACTCTGAGAACGCTTTCGTGCAGTGTGGTGAAGAGCAGATCGACGCTACGGCAGGACGGCGTTCCCCTTCACCGTGAAGTCCCGGCGGGCGGCTGTCAGCTGGCGGCAAGCATGGCGGCGGTCACCCGGACGCCGTTCCGGTCTTCCTGTTCGAAGCGGCGGACCTCGAACGGCGGTTCCGGTAACCGGTCTCTGTCAACTGCTATCACGAAGGTCCGGGGGATGCCCATCACACACTGGACGTCGAACGTTCCATGCTGGGGGTACACCAGGTCCTCGTCGACGACCATATCCACGAGCCAAAGCTCGTCACATACCCAGTCCGGGGCGTCGACAGGGTTGGCCCCTCTGAATACTTTGAAGACGAACACCACCTGGTCCGACCAGTCGACGTTCGACACCGGCGGGTCGGTCCCGAGAGCCTCCCATACCTCGGACAGGGCGGCGTCGCCCGAGACGACAAGGATACGTGCGCCGGGGTCGGCGTCGACGGTTGCGAGCAACTGCCACCAGTCAGAACCCGGGTTGTCAGACGGTACTGGAGTCGACGTCGGAACGGTCGTGTCGACAGCATTCGTGGTGGACGGAACGATGGAGGCGGTGCCAACCACTGCCTCTATCGAAGTTGTTGTTGGGTCGACGGTTTCGGGGGTGGCGGTACAGCCGACCAGCACGGCTACCGCAACACCCACAACGAGCAGGCTGGTTCCCCTTCTCACTCCGGGACGCAGGGGTCGGCGTTGTAACAGATCATGCTGACGGTCCCTCCTACCGCTGCCTGGGCTTGGGCCATCCGGCTTTGAATGGCCTGCGCCCGAATGAATGACCAATACCGTCCTCCCGCTCCGCCTCGGCGATCTCGCCAGGTCCGAGGTCGAGTTCTGCGGCCATGGCCAGCAGCTCGGTAGCGTATCCGCTCATCATCAACGGGTGGGGACGGGACGGCCGCCGCTGAAAGCATCAGTGCCGCCAGCAGCCCGACAACAACGTTTATCGAGCTCAACATCTACCCCTCCCACTCGTGGGAGCGTTCGTTTCAGCAGCGGCCCGGGTCATGCGGCCCGTACCATCGTCGGCGGCTCCCCCGCGAACCTACACGCCGGAGACAACCCGCGTCAACACCCAATCGCCGCCTACAACTCGGGTACTCGCCGTCGATCAGCGCATGGTTGACATCCCGGACCTGACACAGATCATCAGATCCCGAGCAGAAACGAGCACCATGCAGGGGTGTCCGGGATCGGCACCTCCAGCGCTACCGACCCAGCGGTGACTGACCACGGACCGTGGCGGGCGGGTCGGGGGCGAGGCACCCGATCTGCCGGTTCCCGGACGGGTCGGGGCCTGACGCCGCACCGCAAGTATCGAGAGCGACGTATGGGCCGAACCCGTGCGGGCGCGATCGGTAGTCGGCAAGGTATCGAGCGGTTGATATCGCCGTGCCCCCGAACGGCACATAGGGGACGCTGTCTACGGACACATCGGCCAGCGTTATGGGACGATGTCGTCGCGCTCGCTCCATGTCTCGGAGGACCATTCCGCCGGAGGAGTGCAATGATCGAGTACCAGTAGACGACGCCTCCGAGCGAGCGGTCAGTGCTGGGCAGGAGCGTCGGAGAGTTTGGTTCCGGCCACCGGCTTCGACCGCATGCGGACGCGTCGCTCATCGCACTGACACACCTTGGAGAACAACGGCTCAGTCCTTCGCTCCGGAGTCGTCGAGGTATCGGTCGTACAGGTGGTCCGCGATCCGTGCCGCCCACTCGTACCGCTCGTTCCATTCGCCGCTCACCACGTGCTATGGTTTGAGTCATTCCGACACGAACCTCATCACCTATTGGGTACGACCCGTCCAAGTTCCCTCCGCTCGCCGTCACGGTCGACATCGTGATCCTGACGATGGTCGACGGGGAACTGCATGTCCTGCTGATCCGACGCGGCGAGGACCCGTTCATGGGGATGTGGGCGATCCCAGGTGGGTTCAAGAGGCCCACCGAGACGTTGGACGAGGCGGCCCAGCGGGAGTTGATCGAGGAGACTGGCGTCGATGCTGCCCGCTTGCTCGTCCAGTTCGGCGCCTACGGCGACCCCGACCGCGATCCCCGGATGAGTGTCGTCACCATCGCCTACCTGGCGGTGCTGCGTGATGTCGGCGCAGTGGTCGCCGGCTCCGACGCCGCAGATGCTTCGCTCGTCCCGGTGTCCGACGTGCTCAACGAGAAGATCGACCTGGCTTTCGACCATCTCCGGATCGTGAGCGACGCGGTCGACCGGGCCGGCATCGAGCTCGGGGCGTCAGGCATCGCCACTGCATTCGTCGGATCCACCTTCACCCTCGCCGAACTGCGCACCGTATACGAGGCCATCTGGGGCATCCAGTTGGATGCTGCCAACTTCCGTCGCAGCATCGTGGGCACCGACGGCTGGGTGATCCCCACGGGCCGGCGATCCCCACCCGGCGCAACTGGCGGCCGACCCGCCGGCCTGTACCGAGCCGGGCGGGCGTGGCGCGAGGGCGGACCGATTCACGCTCGATCCACCAAACGACGAGAGGAGCTACGGAGATGACGGCCGAAGCTGACGTCACGGTGGCTGTGGTCCGGGCGTCCGGACCGACCTCACCACCGATCCACGAGAGGAACCACACACTGATGGCAACGATGAAGGCGGCGGTCTGTGCCCGGTACGGGCCACCCGACCGAGTAACGATCGAACAGGTGCCAGTTCCGACCCCCCAGGACGGCGAGTTGCTGGTGCGGGTACGCGCCACCACGGTCAACCGCACCGACTGCGGCTACCGATCCGCCCAGCTGTGGTTCATCAGGTTCTTCAGCGGCCTTCGCCGGCCCAAGGTGCCGATCCTCGGCACCGAGTTCGCCGGTGACGTCGTGGGAATCGGTGAGGAGGTCACCCAGTTCCAGGCGGGCGACCGCGTGATGGGATGGTGCGAGGGCACGTTCGGCGCCCACGCCGAGTACATGACCGTGCGCGTCGACCGCCCGCTCATCATGCCTATCCCCGATGGTCGGAGCTACGCCGAGGCGGCACCGAGCACCGAGGGATCCCATTACGCGCTGACCATGATCACCAGCACCGGGCTGAAGGCCGGTGACTCGGTGTTGATCTACGGCGCCACCGGAGCGATCGGCTCGGCGGCAGTGCAACTGGCCAAGGCGTGGGGGGCGACGGTCACCGCGGTGTGCGGCACCGCCAACCTCGACCTGGTCAAGAGTCTCGGGGCCGACCGAGTGATCGACTACCAGACGGATGACTTCACCACGGACCCCGATCGCTACGACGTCGTCTTCGATGCGGTGGGCAAGTACTCGCTGCTGAAGTGCCGCCACCTGTTGAAGCCGAAAGGCATCTATCTGGCGACCGATCGCCCGATGCTGCACAAGCCGTTCATGGCCGTCCCGGTGTTCACCTGGTGGCTGCTGCTGGTGGGCGTCACCAAGGTGTTCCGCGGCCGTCGCCAGCTGTTCGCCGTGCCCCAATCCGACCCGGAGGACCTGACGTGGCTGCGCGAACAGATCCTCACGGGAGGGTTCGTGCCTGTGATCGACCGGACCTACTCCCTCGACCAGATCGTCGAGGCCTATCGCTTTGTCGAGTCCGGCCAGAAGGTCGGCAACGTCGTCATCGAGGTCTGAAGGC
>JBHJOH010000088.1:0-4250 GCA_050329955.1 Acidimicrobiia bacterium
GCGACGCCCGTGAGGTGTCGGAGCGGGATGCAACTTCCATCGGCGGTAGCTTTCGCCTGTTGAGTGACATCCTCACCGAGGTGGCCGACGGCACCAGCGAGTTCATCTTCGTCGGTTGAATCCGTCCCGGAGCAACCCAACTTCGGGGCGCCGCCGGGCGATGGCTCGACGTAGACTGCCCGACCGCTCGAACCTGAGCGGGTGCTGGAACGGAAGGCGGATGGCATGTTCACCATTGACGATCTCAGTTCGCACCGCGACCGCCGGGCGCTTCGCTTTCGCTGGGTGGCGCTCACCTTCGCCTTCGGATTGATCGCAGCCGGATGCGGCGGCGATGCCACCACCGACGAGACCACCGCCACCACGGAGGCGGCCGCACCGACCGAAACCACCACGACCGTCGCAGCGGAGACAACCACCACGGCACCGGCGGACACCACCACCACCGCTTCTTCCGAACCCACCACGGTGCGACTTGCGTTCGTGCCCGCCACCACTGGCCTCCTGGTCAACGTGGCCCAGGAGCAGGGCTTCTTCGCCGACAATGACCTCGAGGTCGAGCTCATCCCGACGGCGAACGTTTCGGAGATCATCCCTACGCTGGGCCAACAGACCGATATTTCGCTCGGCACCGCTACCGACCTGATTCGGGCCGCCGACTCCGGCCTGGACATCGTTCAGATCCTCGGGAACACCATCGGCACGGAGGACAACCCCTTCGTACGCCTGATCGTCGGGCCGGACTCGGGGATCGAGGATGTCACCGACCTGGCGGGGCGCCGGGTGAGCAGCCCGACGTTGAGCGGCGTGATCCATGTTGCGACGCTCTACTGGGCGCAACAGGAGGGAGTCGACCCTGCATCCATCGAGGGAGTGCAGGTTCCGCCGGCGAACACCGTCGAGCAGTTCGAAGCCGGGCAGGTCGACGCCGCCGAAGCACTCGAACCGTTCGCCTCGGCTCTGATCGCCCAAGGCAACGTTTCGATCGGAGACCCCTTCGCTTCCATCGGGCTCCCACTCGCCACCAACTTCTGGATAGCCAACGGCGACTGGGCGCAGGACAACCGCCAAGTCGTCGACGCCTTCCGACAGTCGCTCGATCAGGCGCAGGCCTTCGTCGATTCGAACGAGGAGGAGGCCCGGGCGATCCTCCAGGGATACACGGGTATGCCGGATCCGGTGGCTGCCGGCGTCGCCCTTCCCACTTTCGATCTCGAGATCCGTACCGATGACCTTGCACGCTGGGTCGAAGTTCTCGTGTCCCTCGGCGAGTTCGAAGGCGAGATCGACGTCACGGAGCTGGTGCTCTCCGACTGATGACTGCCGCCTCACAAGGCCGTTGGGCCGGCGCAGGCGAGAGGGGAATCCGAACGAGATGGAGACGAGCTACGAGTGCCGGGACCTCCATGCCGAGGTGGCGTCTCGTGAAGGCCGACGCCGAGTCCTGGCCGACATCTCCTTCGATGTGGGAAAGGGAGAGTTCGTCTCGATCATGGGCCGATCCGGAGTCGGCAAGACCACGCTGCTGCGGGTCCTCGCAGGTCTGCTCGAACCTTCACCGGGCTCCATCGTCCGACTCGATGGCAATCAGATCACCGGCCCTCCTGAAGGTGTGAGCCTCGTGTTCCAGGACTACACCAATTCGCTCCTGCCCTGGCGGAGCGTGGCTCGAAACGTCGGGCTCCCCCTCGAAGGCCACGTGACGGCCGTCGAACGCCAGGAGCGCGTCGCCGAAGCTCTGAGGATGGTGGGACTGGACCGGCGCGGGGAGGACCATCCGTTCGAACTCTCCGGCGGCATGCAGCAACGCGTACAGCTGGCCAGGGCGCTCGTGTCCCGGCCCGGGGTGCTCCTCATGGACGAGCCATTCGGAGCGCTCGACGCCCTGACGAAGTCGGAGCTGGAAGACCAGCTGCTCGAGGTGTTCTCGGTCACCGGGACGACCGTCATATTCGTCACCCACGACATCGACGAAGCGGTGTATCTGAGCGATCGGCTCCTCGTTCTCGAAGGGGACCCGGCCACGATCGGTGCAGAGATCACGGTCGACTGCCCGCGGCCCCGAAGCCAACTACCCACCAGAGAGAGCGCCGCCTTTCTGGCCGCTCGTCACCGGGTGCACGAGGTCTTCTTTGGCACGGGCTGACAACCGCGGAGCCATGCGGGGCCGCCGCAACCCGCTGGGCGTGATCGTGCTCCTCGCCATCCCGGCCCTCTGGGAGCTGGCGATCCGCTCGGGAGCGATCGGCGTGCGATTCCTTCCGGCACCGACGGCGGTCCTGGGGGCCGCCCGCGACGTCGTGCTCGGTGGGGAGCTCGTCCAGCACGTGGCCCACACGGTCGTCGTCACCCTGGTGGGGTGGCTGGTTGCGAGCTCGATCGGTGTCTTTCTAGGCCTGGCGCTGGGGCTGTCGGAGACGGCCCACCGCTTCTCGATGACCAGCTTCGAGGTGACACGGGCGATCCCGCCCATCACCTTCGCGCCCGCGGCCCTGCTGGTCTTCGGATTCTCGCTCCGGATGGGACTGGTACTGGTGATCTATGTCGGTATCTGGCCCGTTCTCGTCAACACGATCGGAGGCGTCCGCTCCGTCGCTCCCGAACTGCGCGATCTGGCGCGGATGCTGCGACTGTCACACCAGGAGACGATCAGGAAGGTCGTCCTCCCTGCCGCCATGCCATCGATCGTGGTCGGTCTCCGGCTGGCGCTGTCGATGTGTCTGATCCTGGCGATCGTCGCCGAGATGGTCGGGAACCCCGCCGGTGTCGGTAACGCCCTGATACGCGCCAGCCAGGCCCTCCAGCCCGAAACGATGTTCGTGTACGTGATCACCGCCGGCCTGCTGGGCGTGGGCCTCAACGCCGCCTTCGGGGCCGCCGCCAGGGCCGTGCTGCCGCAGGGCCCGTCACCCGGCGGTTCACCGTGGTGAGACGCCACGACCAGCCCCGATCCCCGACTGTGGCGCAGGCGCGCCGCCGCCGGATCACCGGCCCGTTGCCCGGTCTCCTGCCGTTGGCGCTGCTGCTGGCACTGTGGGAACTGGTCGGGTCACCGGAATCGCCGTTCTTCCCGGCTCCCTCCTCATGGTGGCCGGCACTGTTCCGGCGGGGGCAGGGCGGTGTGATCCTGCCGGCGATCGCCGACACCCTGCGAACATTCGGAGTGGGCCTGGCCGCGGCCACCATCCTCGGGATCGCTCTGGGGCTGGCGGTCGGCGCCTCGAGGACCCTCGACCGGGCATTGGGACCGACCTCCGAGTTCGCCCGCGCTCTCCCGCCGGCTGCCATGGTGCCCGTCGCCACTCTCCTGCTGGGATTCGATGAGCCGATGAAAGTGGTCATCGTCGCGGTGGCAGCCCTGTGGCCGATCATGCTGAATACGCGTATGGGGGTCCGTGAATTGAACCCGGTGCTATTGGACGCCGCACGCTCACTCCGACTGACCAGGGCGAGAACGTTGCTCGCAGTGCTGATCCCATCGGTGTTGCCACAGGCCATCCTGGGAGTTCGGATCGCAACCCCCATCGCCCTCGTCATCACCCTCCTCGTCGAGTACCTCACAGCCGTCAACGGCGTCGGCGCCCTGGTGGGCGAGGCTCAACGCACCTTCCAACCGGCGAGGGTGTACGCGCTGATCGTCATTGCCGGCCTCATCAGCCTGATCGTCAACGGCGTGGTTCGTGCCACCGAGGACGCAGTACTGGGACGGCGCCGGGCCGCCCGGCATTGAGAGGTACGGGGTCGGGGCTCTGTACCTCCGCTCAGCCCGCTTCGAGCATCAGGTATCGCTGCCACAGAGGATCGACGGTGTGGCCCGTGCTGGCATAGATCCATCCGTGGGCCCGGGGCGCCTGCGGTCGTTTGGCGAGCACGAGACCGGCTTCGGCCGGGAGGCGGTTGCCTTTGCGGACGTTGCAGCGGCGGCAACAGGCCACCACGTTGTCCCAGGTGTGCGGGCCCCCCCTTGAGCGGGGCAGGACGTGGTCGATGCTTTCGGCGGGACCTTCGCAGTACTGGCAGCGGTTCTGGTCTCGGCCGAACACTGCCCGACGCGTCACCGGGACGTTACGTTGGAAGGGGACGTGGACGAAAGCGGTGAGACGGACCACCGACGGTACCTGCATCTCGGCGCGTTCCGATCGCCACACCTGGCTTCGATGCTCCAGCGTCACGGCCTTGCCCCTGATCACGAGCACCAGCGCCCGTCGATCGCTCACGACCGACAGCGGCTCGTGACTCGCGTTGAGGAC
>JBHJOH010000089.1:0-8999 GCA_050329955.1 Acidimicrobiia bacterium
TCGGTGATCAGGTAGTACTTCCGATTCGGCCCGGCCTCACCGCTTCGCCAGGTGGCCTCGACCAGCCCTTCGGTCTCGAGCTTGGCGAGAGCCGGGTACAGGGTTCCCCCCTTGACCTCGCCGATTCCCTGCTCCTCGAGTGTGCGGGCTATCTCGTATCCATAGGCCTCCCCCCGAGTGAGGATCCCGAGCACACACAGGTCGAGCAGTCCCTTCAGCCATTGACTTCGCTTCTCGGAAGAGCCGAGCATCGCGCCTCCACTAAGTAGGTATGCGATCTAGAGTAGCGCCAGCTAGACAGTTTGTCTATGTACTTGTTGGCCCCGGTTCCTCCCCCGGAGGGGGAGGGTGTCCGCCGACCGCAGCGGTCGGGCCAGGGCCGGAGGGGGCGTCAGGTCTGACGCGATCACGGTGGACCCGTCAGGTCAGCGATCAGGAGGGGACGGCCATGGGGCCGAACCGCTTTTCGAAGCGTTCGGCGCCGGCCATGATCCTGGAGGGGAGGTTCATGATCTTCTCCTGCATCTCCATGCCGGCCGGTGTCAGGTCGGTGAGATCGGCAATCTTCCACTGCTGCAGCAAGGGGATGAGCACGTTGTCGTGATGGACCCGCAGGTTGTAGACGCCGGCCCGGGCGATCTCGACGGAACGGCGCAGGAATCCGGGGATACCGGTGCCCGGCATCTGGAAGTTGAGGAACGTGTTGTAGATGCCGTCCAACACGGTCGACGGGGACTCGCGCAGCATGGCGGCCAGGACGCCGCGGTAGAACACGAAGTGATGGTTCTCGTCGGCGGAGATGTTGCGCATCAGATCGAAGGCGGCCTCGTCGTCGGTGATCTTGCCGGCGTTGCGGTGCGAGACCCGGGTGGCCAGCTCCTGGGCGGAGGTGTAGGCGAACAGCTCCGAGGGCGAGGCGAAGTTGGGGCGCCACCCGGTCTGCATGGTTGCCATCCGGTCATCCTCCAACTCGACGGGGTCGCAGTTGCGGGACGTGAGCAGGTAGCTGCGGATGGCTATGGCGTGTTGTCCCTCTTCCGCCGTCCAGGTCCCGTTCCAGGCCTGCCAGGTGGACGTCTCCGGGAGGTTCTTCTCGAGGACGCGATGATACGAGGGGAGATTGTCCTCGGTCAGAAGATTCAGGACGAGGGAGGTGCGCGCCTTTTCGTTGATGGTGCACTGCGACTCGTCCCACGGCTTCTCCTTGAACGACTGGCCCCGCTCCCACGGGATGAGGTCGTGGAAGTACCAGTGTTTGCGGCGCTCGTGATGCTCGGCGGCGAGACGCTGCACATCGGCCTCCACGGCCTCCAGCAGCTCGTACTCCTCGTTGAACGCCATATCGGGTGATCCTCTCGAAGACCTGTCACGCCCACGGTAGTGCGGGCGCGTTTCGACGCGCAGTCGCCACGGTGTAGTGGGCCGATCAGTCGCCGTAGGCCCGGAAGTAGCCGTCCCGGCTCCCGACGTAGATGCGGCCTTCCCACACCGCCGGGGTGGACTCGAGGCATCCGCCGGCGGCGGGCGCCATCGTCCAGATCGGCTCGGGCAGCGCCGGGTTGTCGAGCGAGTAGGCCCGCAGTTCGGGGGGCTCGCACGTCGCCAACAGCAGCACACCGTCGATGATGGCGGGTGAGGACCAGGCGTGGGGACCAACCGAGTCCTCCCAGGTGACTTCTCCGGTGGTGGCATCCACCGCCAGCAACCGCCCGGTTTCGGTTCCCACGTAGATGAACCCGTCGCCGAGCGCCGGGGTCGCCCAGATGCCCCCGGGCACGCTTCCACCCGGATCGGCCACACCCCACACCCGGGGATCACCATCTGTGTACGGGTCGAGTTTGATCAACTGTCCCACCTCACGGGAACGTTCGTTCTTCCGCTCGTCCTCGATGGCGATGTAGAGCATGCCTTCGGAGTCGATGACGGGGGTGGCGTCGATGTCGTCACCCGCCCAGTAGTCGAACACCACCGGGGCCTCACCCTGGCGGACGTTGGAGATGTCGAGGCCGACCACCCGCCCTCCCGAGTTGGTGAAGTACAGCCGTTCCTCGAACAGGGCGACCGAGGACTCGATCGAGACGTTGCGGCCCACCAGCGCCAACAGCTCGTCGGTGTAGCCGGGCATCTGGAACACCACCTCGGGGTCGACCACCACCGACCCGTCGCCGTCGTAGGAGCGATTGAGGAGGATGGCGAAGAACCACGAGTTCTCCCCGCCGATGAACATGATGTCGTCGACGATGGCCGGGTTGCCGTCCCAGTCGTCGTTCCAGATCCCGGGCACGGCGGAGGCGTCGATGGACCACAGCTCGGTGGGGACATCCCGGTCGAGGGCGATCACCCGCATCTTGTTGTCACGCGAACCGGTGTACAGCAGCGGGAACCCGTCGGGGTCGAGCGTGACCGACCCCTTGATGATGTCGCCGACCGGGAACGAGGGGCGGGTCTCCTCCCCGGTGGCGGCATCGAGAAAGTGGACCGCCTTGTCGTAGGCACCGAAGATCACCTCGGTGCCGCCGTCGGGTCGCTCCCAGACCACGGGCTGGCCGGTCCATCCCGAGCCACACCACTGCCGGGACTCCCCCGCCACCGTCGACGACCCGCACATCGGCCCGTCCGCCGGATACGACCACAGCTCGACGGGGGTGTCGGCCGGGAGTGGTCCGGTGCCGTAGAAACTGCGGGTGGGGTTGCCCCGGAACATCGTCAACCCGACCACCTCGCCCCAGGGTCGGCCCACCGTGAACCCGGGGACGGTGCCGGGCTCCCGGAGGGGAAGGGTGGTGGTGGTCGTGGTCGATGATGTCGACGAAGAGGTCGAGGAGGTGGCCGTGGTTTCGGGCGGGACCTCGGCGCCAACCGGGTCGGGAGCGATGGTGGAAGCAGCGGGTAGTGGCGCCGGTAGGTCGGTGCCAGAACCCCGGGTCACGAACAGGGCGGCGCCCACCATGGCCGCCACCATCGCCATCAGCACCACCGCCACTGCCACCCGTGCGGCCGGGGTGGTCGGCTCCCTGTGGGTCATCGCTCTCCTTCGCACGTCGGCTCGCCCCGAAGTTCGGGACGGCCCGAGGTTTCGATGAAAGCAGGGATGAGGCACGCTTCCACACCTCCATCGGGGTCGATGATGACCCGGCCCACCGCGGTGGTGGCGCCCGCATCCGACAACCGGGGCCACACGAAGTTGCCGAGGGTCCAGAACACCGGGACGCCGTCGACGAGCTCCAGCTCGCCCAGGCGGTGCGGATGATGCCCGAAGATGACATCTGCACCGGCGGCGACCATGGCGTCGGCCCTGGCACGATCGTCAGGGTCGGGCTCGGTGACACCTTCGACCCCCCAGTGGATGGTGACGACCACCAGGTCCGCCAATCCGGCGGCAGCCTCGACCGCTGCCGCCATCTGGTCGATGTCGTCGCCACTGGCCATCCCCGGGCGGTCGTCGCTCGCCAGCCATGAGTCGCTGGGGAGCACCCCGCCCATGCCGAGCACCGCCACCGTCCACCCATCGATTTCGAAGAGGGCGGGTTTGGTTGCCTCGGCGACGTTTGCGCCCACACCCACCGCTTCGATCCCAGCCTCGCTCAGATTGGCGATGGAGTCGAGCAGGCCCTCGGCGCCACGGTCCTGACCGTGGTTGTTGGCGAGGCTCGCTACGTCGACGCCATTGTCCCGGGCGACCGGCAACGCCGCCGGATCACACCGGAAGCTGAACTCCTTGTCGAGCTGCGCACCGGCGTCAGTGGGTGGGCACTCGAGGTTGATCACCGTCAGGTCGTCGTCGAGGAAGACACCATCGAGCCCGTCGAATGCGAACTGGAAGCCTTCCTCGGCGAACACCGGCAGGTACTCCGGGTCGAAGTTCACGTCGCCCACACCCTGGATCACCACCGTTCCGCGAGGCGGCTCGCTCGAGGTGGTGGACTCGGCGACCAGAGTTGTCACGGGGGTCGCCCGACTGGTGGGGGTAACGCTGGTCCCATCCGATGTCACCACCGAAGTCCCTGGTGAAACCAGCGGGGCCGCGGTGCCACCCTGCGGGCCGACGGCCACGAAAGCTCCGATACCCAAGAGCGCGCCCGCTCCGACCATCACCTTCCATGGGAACGAGCGAGCCCTGGCCATACGAGAAGCCAGAGTAGGGTGAGCGCCCGGAAAGACTCATCCAATCCGGGCAGACCGGCGTCTGTTCGAGCCGCCCCAACACCCCTCGGCCAATCAACAGCCGCGGCTCGAAGTCCGCCCGAATATCAAAGTCCGCCAGAGTGTCACAATATCTGGCTCAGGAAGAGCTTCGTCCGTTCTTCTGTGGGGTCGGTGAAGAAGTGCTCGGGGGTTCCGACCTCGACGATCTGGCCTTCGGACATGAACACGACCCTGTCGGCCACGGCGCGGGCGAAGCCCATTTCGTGGGTGACGACGATCATGGTCATACCGGCTCCGGCCAACTCGACCATGCTGTCGAGCACTTCCTTGATCATCTCGGGGTCGAGGGCGGAGGTGGGCTCGTCGAAGAGCATGACTTTGGGCCGCATGGCGAGTGCCCGGGCGATGGCCACCCGCTGCTGCTGTCCGCCTGAAAGTTGTCCGGGGTACTTGGCGGCCTGTTCGGGGATCTTGACGTTGGTGAGCATCTCCATGCCCAGTTCTTCGGCTTCCCGCTTGGGCATCTTCCGCACCTGGCGGGGGGCGAGGGTCACATTGTCGAGGACGGTGAGGTGGGGGAAGAGGTTGAACTGCTGGAACACCATCCCTGTCTCGCGGCGGATGTCCTGGATGTTCTTGATGTCGTCGGAGACTTCGATGCCATCGACGATGATCCGGCCCCGATCGTGTTTTTCGAGCCGGTTGATGCAGCGGATGAGGGTGGACTTGCCTGATCCGGAGGGCCCGATGACGACGACCACCTCTTGGCGTCCCACGGCCATGTTGATGTTCTGGAGCGCCCGGAACTCGCCGAAGTATTTGTCGACCTTCTCGACGACGATGATGGCGTCGCCTTTCGAATGGGTGGCATCGGCGAAGACTTCGGTACTCATCTCTCTCCAACTCCCAGCTTTCGTTCGAGTCTGCGGGCTTCTCGGGACATGGTGTAGGACCCCACCCAGAACGCCAGACCGACAAACGGCAGGGTGATGCGGTGGAGTCCCTGCGCCAGGAACTCCGGTTGGCTGTTCGCTGCCTGCGAGGCACTGAGGATGTCCAGCAGCCCGACCACCACCACGAGCGTCGTGTCCTTGTACAGGCTGATGAACTGGCCGACCATGGCGGGGATGGTGGCTCTGAGGGCCTGGGGCAGCACGATCAGCCGGGTGGTCTTCCAGGGTGGCATGCCCAGTGCCTGCGATGCTTCGACCTGGCCCTTGGGGACGGCGTTGAAGCCGCCACGCACGACTTCGGCGATGTAGGCGGCTTCGAACAGGGCGATGGCGATCAGGATTCGGGTGATGCGGCCCGGACTGAGGGTGTCGGGGAGGAAGAACCCGAGAGCGAAGGCTCCCAGCAGGAGGAGCGTGATCAGTGGCACACCGCGGATGAACTCGATGTAGCCGATCGAGGCTGTCCGGATGGCTGGGAACGTGGAGCGTCGACCGAGGGCGAGAAGCAGCCCGAACGGGAACGCCAGGAGGATGCCGGCCACGGTGAGGAACAGGTTGAGGTGGAGCCCTCCCCATTGGTTCCATCCGACGCCACCGCCGGACAGCACCACGTAGGCGCCGGCGAACACCACCGCCAGGACGGCCCAGGCGCGACGACGCCCGTTTTGGGGGACTGCCCGCCGTGCCAGGTATCCGACGACTCCGGCGGCGATGGTGCCGAGTGCGACGAACCACGGCGTGATTGTCTCTGTCAGGGACAGCACCAGGACAACGAATGCCAGCAGCGGCCAGAACCGCCGCAGGATGTTCGCCGGCCCACTGGGTGTGGAGGGCGCTTCGGCACCGGGCAGGGCGGAAAACAGGCCGATTCCGCCGCCGACGACGAACCCGAGCATGACGGCGGCAGTGCCCGGTCGCCACAGTTGGTCCCGGGGGAAGCGTCCCACCATCAGGTTGGCGAGGTTCACTCTGAGGATGGTGGGATCGGCGGAGAGCAGGTAGCGGGTGAGCCACACCAGTGCGGCGACGATCAGCCCGCCGAAGAGCACGGTGAGGATGATGTCGAGGGGCGTGGAGAAGAGGTTCTTCCTGACCCAGGTGAGCGGGTGTCGCTCGAGGACGGGCGGCCCTGCCGGGTGATCGGGTGCGCGGGGTGGGGCGGTCATCTGGTCACGTACCGGAGTCGGCGGTTGAGGTAGTTGACGATCAGCGAGATGGTCAGCGAGAAGCTGAGGTAGGCGGCCATGAGCAGGAGGATCAGTTGCGGTGCCGGTTGTCCGTTGCCGATGGCCTGGAAGGCGATGAGGGTGACCTCGGCGTAGCCGACGGCGATGCCGAGCGAGGTGTTCTTGGCGAAGTTGAGGTACTGGTTGATGACGGGTGGGATGGCGATCCTCATGGCCTGGGGCAGCACCACGAATCGGAGTCGCTGGAGTCCCGAGAGGGCCAGGGCGTTGGCGGCCTCGGTCTGTCCCTTGGAGACGGCGAGGATGGAGCCTCGGACGATCTCAGCGACATGACTGGCGGTGTAGAGGACGAGGGCGATCAGCATCGCAAAGTAGGAGCCGAAGCCTCCGAGGCCTCCGGTGACGACTCTCCCGTCGACCTGGGGGATGGAGATGCGTACCGGTCGCCCGAGGGCCTGCCAACCCAGAGCGGCGATGCCGATGACTGCGACGGCGGCGAGCACAGCTCGGTGGTGTGGTTGCCCGGTGCGTTCGTTGTGGCGGGTGCGGACCACCCATACCGCTGCGGCTACGGCCACCGCGGCGAGCAGGACCAGCCCGAAGCCACCCGAGGCGCCTTCGACCGTTTCGAACCAGGGAACGGTGATTCGAAGGTTGCTGATCACGAACAGCCCGAATGGGTTTGCGGGATCGGAGGGGGGTGGAAGCGGCAGAACCAGCACGTAGAAGGCGATGAAGATCACGAGCAACGGAGGGATGTTGCGCAACGTCTCGACGTAGACCGATGCTGCCTTCGCCACCAGCCAGTTGCTCGAGAGGCGACCGATCCCGACCAGCACGCCGATGATGGTCAGCAATGGCAGACCGGCGGCGACGAGTGCGAATGTGTTGGTGACGCCAACCAGCAGCGCCCGCCACAGGGCGGCGCCGGGCGAGAGGTCGGAGCCGGCGATGTCGACACCGACCGGCTGGTCGAGGAATCCGAAACCGGTGGTTATGCCCTGTCGTTCCAGGTTGTTGACGAGGTTGAACCACAGGATGTACCCGATCGCAGCGATCACGATGACCGCCACGATCTGGATGACGGCACGCACGACCCGCAGGTCACGCCAGAACGGCGGCCTCGTCGCCGCCTCCTCGAGGGCGGGGTTCTCGAACGTGGTCATGGTGGTCGGTCGCCGGCCCGGTCGGGGTGGGGGGACGGATGTCCCCCCACCTCAACGGGTGCGTCTACCGGTAGGGCGGCCCGTACATCAGACCGCCATCGGTCCACAGCGCGTTGACGCCGCGCTCGAGGCCGAGGGGCGTGTCGGGGCCAACGTTGCGGGCGTAGATCTCGCCGTAGTTCCCGACCACCGAGATCACGTTCGATGCCCAGCCCGGGTCGAGACCGAGTCCGGCGTCGAAGATCGTGGTGTTACCGTCCGCATCGGTGATCTCGAGCCCCAGCAGACGTCGGATCTCGGCGTTCTCGGTGTCGCCGAAGCTGGTGACATTGCCCGAGTCGATGCCGAGCTCCTCGGCGAGGATGGTGCCGATCACCACCCAGTCCACCACCTGTGCCCACTGGGAGTCGCCGTCGGCGACCACTGGCCCGAGGGGCTCCTTCGAGAACGTCTCGTCGAGGATGGTGAGTGCTTCCGGCCCGCCTTCGCCTTCGGGGAAGTTGGACCGCACCGCGGCCAGCTGGGACTTGTCCGACGTCCATCCGTCACACTGTCCGGCCAGGAAGGCCGACTGAAGGGTCTCGTTGTCCTCGAACGTGAGCGGCTCGTAGGCAATACCACCCATCCTGTTGGACAGGTTGAGCTCGGTGGTGGTGCCCGAGAGCACACAGATCGCCGAATCAGCGAGTCCTTCGATGTCGCTCACTCCGGCATCGGTTCGAACCATCATGCCCTGGCCGTCGTAGAACGTGGTGGTGAGGAAGGTGGCTCCTTCCCCGCCGTCACGACTCGACGTCCACGTGGTGTTGCGGATGAGGACGTCGATCTCACCCGACTGGAGTGCGGTGAACCTCTGCTGGGCTGTGAGCGGTATGTACTCGACGGCATCTGCGTCGCCCAGAACCGCTGCGGCGACGGCCCGGCAGTAGTCGATGTCGAAGCCCGAGAAGTTGCCGTCGGCGTCGACGAACCCGAAGCCCGGCACCGCGTCGTTGACGCCACAGCGAAGCTCGCCACGGGATTGGACATCTGCCAGCAGCGAGCCGCCGGAGGGGGCAGGTGCAGCGGTCGTTTCCGTGGTGTCGCCTGCGTCTCCGCCGGCAGCAGCCGTCGTGTCCGCCGGCTCGTCGGCTGCAGTGGTGCATCCGGCGAGCGTGAGAGCAACCGCCACGGCTACTACGGAGAACCTCTTCCTTCGATCGATCATCAAGTGTTCCTCCCTGCTTGTCGATCATCCCGGGGCACCTGCGTGTGCAGTCCACTCCGGGCCCTGGCAACCCACCCTAGGTCATCACCACTCGGCTCGCGTCTTGTCAAGTGAGACGAAAACAAGGCTTCGTGGAGTCGAATCGTATCGAACGCTGCAACGCGAACACATCGCCGCCACGTGGAAACCCGGTGAGGGCAGCCAGCAGGAACCCTCCATCCCAGACTGGGCGAGCGCCTGGAGCCCCGCCGAAGCGGAACTCCAGGCACCAGACAGCGGACTACCGGCCTACTGCCTGCTCGAAGTGGATGCGTTCGGCCCGCTCGATGCTGTTGTCGAT
>JBHJOH010000090.1:0-3817 GCA_050329955.1 Acidimicrobiia bacterium
CGTCACCGACGAGCCCGTCGAACACGGCGGCACCGGTGAGGGCCCCTCCCCGCTGCAGACCGTGCTGGGAGCGCTGCTGGGGTGTGAGTCGGTGACATTCAGCCGGACCGCCGCCGAGATGGGATTCGCCTACCAGGGCATCGAGTACGACGCCGCCTACACCATCGACATCCGGGGTCGGCTCGGGGTGCGCGGGGTCACCCAGCACTTCCAGTCGGTGAAGGTCGACGCCATCGTGAGCACCGACGAGACCCCCGAGCGCCTCGCCGAGGTGGTCGAGGAGACCGAGGCGCGGTGTCCGGTGTTCAATCTGATCAACGACGCCGGCGTTCGCATCGAGATGCGCTGGGTCGCCAAACCGACGGACGGCTGACCCGGGCCACCCTGACCTCCAGGGTCAGGGGTTGCCCTCTGGTGGGGTTTGGTCGGAGGGTGTGCAGCCCCACAGCTCGACGATCTCGGTCAGTTCGTCGACGCCGCCGGCCCGGTACGCCACCCAATCGGTCCCGAATCGGCCCTGGGCAACTCCCCCCAACGCGTCCTTCCAGCCGACGAGCAGGGTCTGAGCCTGATGGCAGGGCGTGTCCGTCGGGAGTGAGCGCTTGAGCTCGCGTGCCGCCACCAGCTTCCCCTCGAGGTACTTCACTCCGGGGACGGAACCGGCCGACCTCGAGATGGCGCACAGCGATTGACCCGAAGCCGCCCGGGTCAGCTCGAGTTCCAGGCGTTGGATCTCCGTGGCAACGAGCGCCGTGGCGGTCTCATGGTTCACGTCACCGATTGTGCCCGCTATCCGACCGGCCGACCAGGGGCATCGGTCCCGGTGTCCACATGACCGGCGGTGCCGTGTGTGGCCGGGAGATCCGGGGCGATCTATCGTTCGGGTATGCCTGATCCCGTCGCCGACCTCCTGGCCGCCCTCGCCGATGGCCCTCGCAACTTCTACGACCTCGAGGACCACCTCGTCGAGCTGGGGTACGAGCTGGGAGACGATCCCGATGCCGCCCTCGACGCTCTGATCGAAAGCACGGACCGCATCATCGAGTTGGAGGATGCGGTGGTCGTCGACCCGGTGGCGCTGTTCGGGGGGACGGTCTTCACGGTCGACTTCTCGGAATCGCACGATCTGCTCGACCATCAGGCCGACCTTTTGCTGGTGGACCTGGTGTCGGAGTGTCATCTGCCGCTGCTCATCGATGGGGAGCCGGTGGGCGTCAACACTCATGACAAGGGGTATCGCCTGCATCACACCAAGTGGTTGCACCTGACCCAGCCGGGCACGCTGACGGGCTTCGAGATCGTCGACGGAGCGCTCAACGTGGTGCCGCGGCTCGGTGAAGAGCCGACCGTCGAGGACGCCCGTCGCATCCACGGGACCTTCGCCAACGCCGTCAAGGTGATGACCGAGACCAAACTCCCGATGGAGTTGGAGCCGCTGCTGTTCCAGCTCGCCGTCGCCGACGGTGACCCGGCCTTCAAGCGGCTGCTTCCGCCCATCACCCGCATCATCGAGGCCGCCGGGCTCGAGTACGAGAACCTGATGATCGTCCCGGCCGGCTTCGACTGGGACGCCTGGTACCAGGAGCAGGAAGGCTGAGTCGCCTACCAGCCGGCGGCGATGTATTTCGTCTCGAGGAACTCCATCACACCCTCGTGTGAGCCTTCCCGACCCTGACCGGACTCCTTGACGCCCCCGAAGGGGGCGGCGGGGTCGGAGATGAGGCCGCGGTTGATGCCAACCATGCCGGCCTCGATCGCTTCGGCCACCCGCAGCCCACGGCCGAGGTCGCCGGTGTACAGGTAGCTGGCGAGGCCGAAGATGGTGTCGTTGGCGAGGGCGATGGCTTCCTCCTCGCTGGAGAAGCTGACGACGGGGGCGATGGGGCCGAAGACCTCGGCGTCGAGGATCGGGTCGTCACGCTTGACGTTGGCCAGCACGGTGGGCTCGAAGAAGTACCCGGCCCGGTCGGGGCGACGCCCGCCCACGGTGACCTGGGAGCCGTGACCGGTGCTCTCCTCCACGAACCCGGCCATGTCGGCGGCAGCCCGCTCGTTGATCACCGGGCCGAGGGTGACGCCTGACTCCATCCCGGGGCCGACCTTCATGGCACCCATGGCGGCGGTGAGTTTCTCGGTGAACTGCTTGGCGACCGCCTCGTGCACGAAGATGCGATTGGCGGCGATGCATGACTGCCCACCGTTGCGCATCTTGGCCACCATGGCACCCTCGATCGAGGCGTCGATGTCGGCGTCCTCGAACACCAGGAACGGAGCGTTGCCACCGAGTTCCATCGATGCCCGCACCACCCGCTTGGCAGTCTGCTCGAGCAGGCCCCGCCCCACCTCGGTCGAGCCGGTGAAGCTGAGGTTGCGCACCCGGTTGTCGGCCAGCATCGCCGGCACCACCTCGCCGGCACGGCGGGAGGGGAGCACGTTGAGCACGCCCTTGGGCAGCCCGGCCTCCTCGAGGACCTGGGCGACCGCCAGCGAGGTCAGCGGTGTGTCGGATGCCGGCTTGAGGATCATGGTGCAGCCGGCGGCGATGGCCGGCCCGATCTTGCGGGTGGCCATGGCGGCCGGGAAGTTCCAGGGAGTGATCAACAGCGAGACGCCGATCGGCTGGTGGATGGCGATGATCTTCTTGTCGCCGCCAGGAGCGGTGTTGATGTAGCCGATGTTGCGGACGGCCTCGCCCGAGAACCAACGGAAGAACTCGGCGGCGTAGGTCGCCTCGGCCCGGGCTTCGGGATAGGCCTTGCCCATCTCGGCCACGATCAGCTCGGCGATGGAGTCGGCCCGTGACACCATGATCTCGAAGGCGCGGCGCAGGATCTCGGAGCGGTCGCGGGGAGCCATGGCGGCGAAGGCGGGTGCGGCTTCGGCGGCGGCATCGACCGCGGCGAGAGCGTCGTCGACCGAACCGCTGGCCACGGCTGCGATCTCCTCGCCGGTGGATGGGTCGAGCACCGAGATGGCCGAGCCGTCCGATGCCTCACGCCACTCGCCACCGATGGCGAGGTTAGTGCGGCCGCTGTTCTTGAGTTCGTCGAGCAACGTCATGTGTGCAGGTTAAACGGTCGCCCCCAGCCTGGCGCCTGCCGGGAGTACAGTCCCGTCGGGATCGAGGAGCATCAGCCATGAGCGAATTCATCACAGAGCCGACCAGGCGGGTCGACGTGGTCCATCGCACCGACGTGCTGGTGGTCGGCTCCGGACCGGGTGGGTTGGCGGCGGCGTTGGCGGCTGCCAGATCCGGTGTCGCGGTGACCCTGGTCGAGCGGTTCGGGTGCTTCGGCGGCAACATCACCACCGTCGGTGTCGAGGGGATGGCCTGGTACCGACACGAGCGGACCGTCGAAGCGGGTGGCATCGCCCGCGAATTCGAAGACCGGGCCTTCGAGATGGGGGCGGCGGTCCCCGAGTCCCAGTCACTGTCCTACGAACTCGACTCCGAAGGCTTCAAAGTGGTGGCGGATCGGATGATCGAGGAGGCCGGCGTCCACCCGATGCTGCACCGCCTGTTCGTGGCGCCGGTGATGGACGGGAACCGGGTGACGGGAATCATCACCGAGTCCAAGGCGGGTCGCGAGGCCATCCTCGCCGAGCGGGTCATCGACGCCACCGGCGACGCCGACGTCGCCCATCGGGCCGGCGCCCCGACGACCAAGACGCCGCGGGAGGAGATGATGGCGGCATCAGTGATGTTCCATCTGGCCGGTGTCGACAAGCGGGCGTTTCTGCACGGGGTGGCCGAGAACCCGCAGACCTACGGTGATTGGGACGGCGGAGGTTGGAGCATCAACACCTCCGGCAAGGA